>JAXIZX010000171.1:0-5355 GCA_036303765.1 Collinsella sp.
GCTCAAGACATTGCCACTAAGGACTGTACGACAGAGGTCAGCGTATCACCTTGGGGAAGGGCGCGTGCTCAAGACCCCTCACTGTCGGTGATTGCAGCATGGTCGAGCGTATCACCTTGGGGAAGGGCGCGTGCTCAAGACTTGTCGTGCCGTCTCGTTGTGGTGTCGTTTAGCGTATCACCTTGGGGAAGGGCGCGTGCTCAAGACTGAAGTACAGTACCGATTGTCTTATCTGCTAGCGTATCACCTTGGGGAAGGGCGCGTGCTCAAGACCTTGGCACTGTTAAGTTCATATGCTGCCGAAGCGTATCACCTTGGGGAAGGGCGCGTGCTCAAGACCTGCGGCTCGACGTACGGAACCATCTGTATAGCGTATCACCTTGGAGAGGCTGCGGTCTGAAGACTAAGAGACCCTAGATTATCGAATCAGGGGTCTATTCAGAATAAGAAAACGCGAGGCAAAGATTAAATAGACTGGCCCTGATTGAGCCCCTAGATCTTTGCCCCGGCTTGTTGGGTGCGTGCCAATAATAAAGTCGATCAGATAAGTAATTCTCTGATTACGGTTGGGATGGTTTCATTGTTGAGCCTGCCAATTGTTGGCATCTTGACCGGAAGCTTGGACAGAGTGTCAACAAAAGACCAGCTGACGGTATCGATATTTATTCCCCGGAATCTTCCTTTTTGATTGCCGATTTGAACCAAATCACCGAGATATATCTCAAGAGGGGCGCTATTTAATACATTTTGCGGAATAGCTTTCCATGCTTTTCTTCCTGTCGCAGCCTTCGCAATCCTGGGCACATACGTCCCATCCTTAAGTGCAGGAATATCCGCCTTATAGACGGGGTCTGCGTACCAAGCGCCCTTTCCCTTCTTGGCCTCCGGGTCATGCCAGAGCCTCAGACACAGCATTTCGCTCACCTTGATGACCGACTTCTCGTCTGCCGACACAACGGCGTTGCCCATGACGATGTCCTTATCGGAGCTCGCCTTGCGAGCAATGTCTTTGCCCTGTGCATTAACGCCGGCATAGCGATAGACCGTCTGCTCGAACAACTCGCCCTTTCCCTTACGCGGAACAAAGCGGGTGGGTACGACGAAATCGTGCGCCGCGCGTACTTCGTTCGCAAAGGTTTCCCAGGGCATAACACTTTCGAGAGCCTTCATGATGGCATCGCGGCGTTGGGTCTCGTTCATACCTCTGGTTATGCTCCAGTGTGTCTCTTGGTTGATTCGAGCGGTTTTAATCACGAGGCTTCGACTACATGCTGCAATCACACAAGCATCGGTGGCATGGTGACGATCGTCCGAGCGGTCTTTTTCGCCATTCGAACCAAAGTTAAGCCCCACCTGCGACGCAGCCATGCGGTCGCTCTGCCAGTGGTAGGAACAACATGTGCCTTTGCGCCATCATCGGGGAACAGCAGACAGTCGGCGAGGTAAGCGCATACTTCTCGCGACATATAGGCGGTGTCGGTGAAGCTGCGTGCTAAGAATTCGCCTTCCTTGGTATCAAGGTCTTTTTCCAGCAGGAAGTTCTTTTTGCGACGGCTGAGCTTCTGGTTTTCCTGAACGCGACGTTCAAAAGCATCCCATGAAGGCGCACCGTCGTGGGACATCCATTCGTAAGGTGTCTGTTCGCGTTTATCCTGATTGCTTTTGGCGAGGACCAGGACTTTGTTGTTGCGTGAGTTTTCTCCCGTGCGAGAGAACGGCAGGATGTGGTCAATCTGCGTGTAGGTGTCGTCGCTAATTAGGCGATCGACTTCGATTTTAGCGCCCGTGTAAAGGTCGAAGCATTCCTGCTCTTCCCACAGGCGGTACTTCTCTATCTGTTTGCCCGTGACCTCATCTGCCGTGCAGCCACGCAGTTCAGCGATTTGCCCGGCAATGCGCTCGCGATTTTTCTCGTTCTTCTTATTGGCCTTGGCAATCTCGTCTTTTGCGCGCTGAGGCAACCTGAGCTCTCGATCAAGCTCAACGTGGATTTCGTTTGGCACGCCCCACTTGCGGCAGATGGCGTTGACCACTTTTCGCATTTGCGACATGGCGCGAATGACGACGGGATTGTTATTTGTCCGACCGGTACGTTCGATCCAGGTCTCATAGGGCATCAGGCGATCGGAGCGCTCGAGCTGGGCGCCAGCGATGCGAAGTCCCAGCAGGCCACAGTCATTTTCGGCCTGCGTAAGGTTGAGGACCTCGGGCTCCTCGAGGCAATCGAGCAGCATGTCGAGTGCTTTTTTGGAACGGTTGCCATAGCCGTTAAGAGCTTTGGATGAATAGGGAAGCCTACAAAGCGCCTCGATCTCCGCTTCCGAAAGCGGTAGCCCCTGAAGCTGCTCTTGGAGTACGGGGAGGGCTGAAGAGTATGCCACCGCCTCCATAACGGCATCGGCGAGATTGCGGTCATCGCGCAAACGCTGCAGGAGAATGGGGTTGGTTGCATTGAGGGTATTGCGGAGCACGCGCCATCCCTTGGGCTTGTACACCTCGCGCGTTTTTTCGTCGGCAGCTGGAACTCCCTTAAAGTAATCGCCGGAACTAAGGTTGAGCGCTTTTCTGAGGGCGCCGAATTTAACAGCACAATCTTTGCTGCCTCGAATTGGCTCGCACGAGAACAGGATTGCAATGCACTCATCGCGCTCCGTTGCGCTCAGGGCGTGAGAGGTCCCGTTTTCGTGGATGATGGTGATGTTGCCGAGTGCGCCATAGGCTGAAACGAGTTCGCTCGTAAGCGTGCAGCGTGCAGCTCGTTTTTCTGTTGGGAAGTATGAGCAGTGGCCAACGAGGTCATACGTGCGGCGGTCGAAGTCTTTGCGCGAACGCTCCCAATCGCAAACTTCGATATATGCGGCCTCAAATTCCGGCGAAGCGTATTTGGAGCCAAAGGAGCGTTGAGCATCAAATAGGATATGAGTTTCTTCGATAAGCTGGGCGTGCGTTACACACTTGTCGTAATTGCCGCCACGATTGCGACTTTGAGGCTGCTGAGCGAGCCATTTGCCAACGGTGCGGCACGAGGTCTCCGCAATTGCTTCCTTGTTGGCCGCAAGGGCGGATAGAACCTTGCCGCCTTCGCTTGATTTATCCTGATTGCCTTCTCCGTGGGGGATGTATCCACGGCGCTTGCAGAGGGAGTATAGGACTAGCGCCCACTCGCGATCGTTGAGCAGGCGGTCAAGACCATCAACGCGAAGCTTGAGCGGCTGCTTGTCGCCTTTTGTGGTGTGGAAGTACTCTTTGGTGGCGTCTTGGGGGATGAGGCCATAAGCCTTGAGGACTTGGAGACAGTGCTTCAAGCGCGCCTGGGTACGGTCAATGTTTCGACGGGTAGAGCGGAAGCCCCTGCGAATAACCGCAAGACTTTGGCCCGTTTTAGGATGAGTTGGAGAGTCAAATAATCTGACGCCCAAATCCAGGATTTCATGATTGGCTGTGTCGATAAGTGCGAATCCGCAGCTTGCAATTCCTGGATCCATGCCAAGCACAAGATGCCTGGGAAGTCCGAGCTTCCCAATTTCGCGATTGATGGTGATCGCCATGGAGCACCCCTCTCTAATAAGAACTCTAGAGAACAGTACCATCGCGTGGGGACATGGGCCGAGCTTGTTAGCCGAGCGGTCATTTTGTTAGGCAAATGGAAATGATTTATACAGCCTTACATATCGGTTACCGGATGATGCCGTTTGTTGAAATTGAATCCCGACTGAATCCCGCCCTGAGATTGAATGGCGGGGCAGTTACGATGCTCGGCTTGCTTGCAGGTTTGTAGAGCTCCTTGCATTCCTTCTTAAAGTCGAACGCCATGTTGGCCGCCTTTCTACGTATTGGCCTGCTTAGATAGCTGAATCATATCATAGAAACGAACAACTGTTCGAATGATTTGGCTGACAGATTGAGATGCGTGTGTTGTGTTTGGCGGTCGGCCTGACCCCGTCGATGATTTCTCTGCTTCCCCGGCGCCTCATCTATAGCTGCCGTTTCCCCCATATGAACCCTGCCAAAATAAATCTGTCCCTTTTTGGTCGGTGCGAAATGGGTAATACTAAAGAGTTATCCGACCAGATGGGAACCGATCGATGGCCTATATCGAATTCAAAGACGTCATCAAAGCATACGGCGAGGGCGACGCCCGCATTCATGCGCTCGACGGCGCGAGCTTTACGGTCGAGCGCGGCGAGCTCGCCATCATTCTGGGTGCTTCGGGTGCCGGCAAGACCACGGCGCTCAACATTCTGGGCGGCATGGATACGGCGACCTCCGGCACCGTGACGGTGGACGGGCGCGACGTGAGCTCTGCCAACGAGGCGCAGCTCGTGGAATACCGCCGCGCCGACGTCGGCTTTGTCTTCCAGTTCTACAATTTGGTTCCCAACTTGACGGCGCTCGAAAACGTCGAGCTCGCGGCGCAAATCTGCCCCGATTCGCTCGATGCCGAGCAAACGCTTTGCCAGGTTGGCCTGGGCGAGCGCCTTGCCAACTTCCCCGCGCAGCTTTCGGGCGGCGAGCAGCAGCGCGTGTCCATCGCCCGCGCGCTGGCCAAGAATCCCAAGCTGCTTCTGTGCGACGAGCCCACGGGTGCGCTCGACTACAAAACCGGCAAGCAGATCTTGCAGTTGCTGCAGGATACCTGCCGCAAGCAAGGCATCACGGTCATTATCATCACCCACAACTCCGCGCTGGCGCCCATGGCCGATCGCTTGATTCGCTTTAAGAACGGTCGCGTGGAGAGCGAGACGGTCCAGCAAAATCCCGTGCCTATCGAGACGATCGAGTGGTAGCGCCCATGGACCAAGATTGCCAAAACAGCCAAAACCACGATACGGAGCACGCGGGCCGCGACCGGGAGTTCGCGACCTACCGTACCGCTCAAAGCTCAAACGATATGGTGCCGACGGTTTTTCGCCGTGGCATCTACCGCACGATTCGGGGCAGTCTTAAGCGCTTCCTATCTATCGTGGTCATCACTGCGCTTGGCGTGAGCGTGATGTGCGGCCTTAAGGCGGGCTGCGAGGATTTGTGCGATTCGGTCGACGCCTATTTTGACCAGCAGAATGTCTATGACATTAACGTGCAGTCGACCTATGGCCTTACGCGCGACGATCTCGCGGCTATCCAAGAGGTCGACGGCGTCGAGACGGTCGAGGGCATCTACACCGAGACCGCCTACACCGCCGTGGGCACAACGCGCGAGCGCGTGGTCGTGCAAAGTCTCTCCAAGGAGAACATCGATCAGCCGGTACTGGTGAGCGGCGATTTGCCCGAGAGCGCCGATGAAGTCGCGGTGACTTCGAAGTTCCTGAAGGCATCGGGCAAGAAAATCGGCGATACGGTGAGTTTTGCCGCCAA
>JAXIZX010000172.1:0-4522 GCA_036303765.1 Collinsella sp.
CAGGTGCCGCAAAAGCACGTCATCCTCAACAACGGCTACTGCCCGCGCCATCACATCATCACCGTCGAGCAGATCGTCGACGCGACGGAGGCCCACCCCGACGCGCTCGTGCTGGCGCACCCCGAGTGCAAGGCCGACGTCCTGGCCGAGGCCGACTACATCGGCTCCACCGCCGGTATCATCAAGTATGCCGAGGAGTCCGGCGCGAGCGAATTCATCATCGTGACGGTCCGCGGCGTGCTCTACGAGCTCGAGCGCCGCTGCCAGGGCACCGGCAAGAAGTTCTACTTCCCCGCGGTGCAGTCCACCTGCGTCAACATGGATCTCATCACGCTCGAAAAGCTCGTGCGCTGCCTGGAGACGGGCGAGGGTGAGGTGCAGATCGGCGTCTCGGACGAGGCAGCCGACCAGGCCAAGCTCACGCTCGACCGTATGCTCGAGTACGCAGCACGCTAGAACAATGTTGCATGAGGGACGGTCCCTTATGTCACATTCAAGGGAGAGGATTCCTGTGGAAACCAAGCAATACCCCGATATGGAGTGCGACGTCGTCATTGCCGGCTGCGGCGTGGCGGGTCTGTACGCGGCCCTCAATCTGCCGACGAGCACGCGCGTGATCATGCTCTCCAAGGGCGCGGTCGATGAGTGCGATTCGATGCTCGCGCAGGGCGGCATTTGCGTGCTGCCCGAAGGCTCGGACTACGATGCCTTCTTTGAGGACACCATGCACGCCGGCCACTACGAGAACCGCCGCGAGAGCGTCGACATCATGATTCGCTCGAGCCGCTCGGTCATCAACGACCTGCTAGCGATGGGCGTGGATTTTGAGCGCAAGGCCGACGGCAGCCTCAATTTTACCCGCGAGGGCGCGCACAGCCGTCCGCGCATTGCCTTCCATGCCGACATTACGGGCAAGGAGATCACGACCAAGCTGCTCCAGGCCGTTCGCAAGCTGGACAACGTGCAGATTTTGGAGCACGTGGCCATGACCGACATCCTGACGGGCGAGCGTGACGGCGCCACGGTGTGTGCCGGTGTCGTCGCCGTTCCCGTGGACGAGGACAACTCGGTTCGTCCCGCCGACGAGCTGACAAATGCCGCCGAGGGCGTGCATGCCGGCGAGCCGTTTAAGATCCATGCCCGCCACACGCTGTGGGCAACGGGCGGCATCGGCGGCGTATACGACCATTCGACCAACTACCCGCAGCTCACGGGCGATGCCTGCTACATTGCTCAGGAGCATGGCATTAAGATGGAGCACCTGGACTACGTGCAGATCCATCCCACGGGTCTGTTCTCGCCGCAGCCGGGTCGCACGTTCCTGATCAGCGAGAGCTGCCGCGGCGAGGGCGCGATTTTGCTCAACACCGCCGGCGAGCGTTTTACCGACGAGCTTCAGCCGCGCGACGTGGTCGCCGCCGCTATTCGCGAGCAGATGAAGCAGGACGGCACCGAGCACGAGTGGCTGAGCTTTGCCCCCGTCGAGCGCGATGTGGTGACCGGGCACTTTGCCAATATCCGCGCGCGCTGCCTGGAGGACGGTCGCGACATCTTGGACGAGCCCATCCCCGTTACGCCCACGCAGCACTACTTTATGGGCGGCGTGTGGGTCGACAAGGACGGCCGCACCTCGATGCCCGAGCTCTACGCCGCCGGCGAGACGGCCTGCAACGGCGTTCACGGCAAGAATCGCCTGGCTTCAAACAGCCTGCTCGAGGCGCTGGTCTGGGGTCGTCGCGCCGCGTGGTATATGCGTACCGGCGAGTCACTGGCCGTGGAGCAGGCAGGCGATCCCGCGCTCGATGGCCGTCATCGCGCCCTGGGCGCCGACACCCTGGCAATCGATGATTTGGCCCGTGCCGCCGGCACGCAGGCCGTGGAGGAGTAGACCATGAATCCCATTACCATGAAGCTCGTCGTCGATGATCTGATTTTGCAGGCCCTGCGCGAGGACATCACGTTTGAGGACGTGAGCACGGCGAGCGTGTGCCCCACGGCGCGTCCCGCCACGGTGGAGCTTATCGCCAAAGCCGATGGCATCATCGCCGGCCTGGATGTGTTCGCTCGCACCTTTGAGCTGCTGGATTCGCAGAGCTCGGTGCTGTTTGATGTTGCCGATGGCGACGAGGTGCACGCCGGCGACCATGTGGGTCAGGTGCGCGGCGATGCGCGCGTGCTGCTTTCGGGTGAGCGCGTGGCACTCAACTACCTGCAGCGCATGAGCGGCATCGCTACCTACACGCACAGCATGGCCGCGGCGCTCGAGGGCACCAAGACCGTGCTCGTCGACACGCGCAAGACCACGCCGGGTATGCGTGTGTTTGAAAAGGCGGCGGTTGAGATTGGCGGCGGTAGCAACCACCGCTACAACCTGTCGACGGCCGTCATGCTCAAGGACAACCACATCGATGCCGCCGGTGGTGTGGCGCGCGCGATCGAGATGGCGCGCGCCCATGCGTCGTTTACCACGACGGTCGAGATCGAGTGCGAGAACCTGGACATGGTGCGCGAGGCCGTGGAGGCCGGTGCCGATATCATCATGTTCGACAACATGACCCATGACGACATGGCCGCCGCCATAGAGCTTATCGCCGGTCGTGCCAAGACCGAGTGCTCGGGCAACGTGGACGCCGGCAATATCCGCGCGCTCGCCGACCTGGGCGTTGACTTTATTAGCTCGGGGGCGCTGACGCACTCTGCGCCGATTCTCGACCTCTCGCTCAAGCACCTGCGTCTGCTGGACGGTAAATAATGGACGCCCGCGAGCGTCGCCGTGCCATCATGGGCGTGCTCGAGCGAGCCAAAGACCCCGTCTCCGGTAGTGCACTTGCTCGCGAGGTGGGTGTGAGCCGCCAGATTGTCGTACAAGACATCGCCCTGCTGCGTGCCGATGGACACGATATCGTGGCGACCAATCGCGGCTACGTGCTGCAGGAGGCCCCCAGCAGCCCCGCCGTGCCCACGCGTCTTGTTAAGGTGCGCCACAGCGTGGAGCAGGCGGGCGACGAGCTTACGAGTATCGTCGACGCGGGTGGCGCCGTGCTCAACGTGATCGTCAACCATCGTGTGTACGGCAAGATCACGGCCGACCTGGACATCCGCAACCGCCGCGATGTCGAGCGCTATCTGCGCGATATCGAGAGCGGCAAGAGCTTTCCGCTGCTAACGGTGACGAGCGGCTATCACTTCCATCGCATTGCGGCGGAGGACGAACAGACCCTCGACGAGATCGAGGCCATGCTCAAGGAGAAGGGCTACCTTGCCGATTTAATGCCCTACGAGGATGATCTCTCGTAGCCGACGCTGCATCTATAAGTTGCGGTGAAATAGTTCCTAAAATCGGCATCTAAGCCATAAAACAGGAACTATTCCACCGCAACTGCCAAGGGTCCCGCTCCAAATTAGCTGCCCACACATGCAAAAGGAGGCCTCCGCGGCGATGCGGAGGCCTCCTTTTTTGTGCACGGTGTACTTTTGAGTGTGCAGGTGGGGGAGTTGTTACTCCTCGACGATCTCGGTGATCGCGCCAGCGGGGCAAGCGTCCTGGCAAGCGCCACAGGCGACGCAGGAGTCCTCGTCAGCGACGGTAGCGACGTCCTGGAGCTCCAGAACGCCAGCGGGGCAGGAGTCGACGCAAACGCCACAAGCGATGCACTCGTCGGCATCAATTACGGGATGAGCCATGGTAGTTTCCTCTCTGTTGACCGACGCTACAGGCGATGCGCGCCGGTTTGATTCGGGCAAAAACATACCACGGGAGCGACCGTTTGCAATACCCTCTGACCGGCATCTTCATACCGTTCGCCGAGTATGCCAAGGTTTACTAAAAAATGCGCAGGTGGGGCCGTTGAGCTGCGCAAATGTTAGCTAAAGGTGACTTGAAATATAGGGCGATTGAGCGTGCTTGCGGAAACCGCATCCCATTATTTTGTCGAAAAACGGGTTGCAGTTTCCGGTTAGGCCCGCTAGCGGAAAATGCGAGCCGGTATCAGCTCTCAAAACGGGATACGGTTTCCGGTTGAGTCTTCAGACGGAAACTGCGACCCGGAATCCACGCTCAAACCGGGACGAGCTTTCCGCAAGGCAGCCCCAGGCGCCCCCGGACCCAAACCTCAGCCATCTCTACATAGATCTCGATAGATTTGCCGAGAACTCAATCAGCGCATCTACCTGCGCATTTAAGAACCTAAACTCTCAGCAATAAGAAATCTTATATGAATTGACTTAGATTTTGTATATTCCGGCCCATAAGGGGATACACTACATCCTGAAAGACAAGCCGAAACACCGCTCGGCAGACCGCCGAGTCGGTGCAAACGCACAAGAGAGAGGGAATTTCTAATGGGCAAGATTCTTGGTATCGACCTTGGTACTACTAACTCCGCAATGGCTGTCCTCGAGGGCGGTTCTCCGACCATTATCGTGAACGCCGAGGGCGACCGCACCACCCCGTCCGTCGTGGGCTTCCGTGCCGACGGCGACCGCGTCGTGGGTAAGGCCGCTAAGAACCAGGCTGTCACCA
>JAXIZX010000173.1:0-3456 GCA_036303765.1 Collinsella sp.
CACGAGGATGACGAGGCTCCGATTGAGACCGCAAAGACAACTTTGCTGCCGCGCCGCCATGCAAAGCGCGACCAGGTAACCGGTCAGCTTTCGATGGAAGACGACCCCGATAAGATCGACGAGTCCGAGCCGCCGTTTGCCGTGAATCCTGTTTCGGCAGCACCTCAGATCCCCGACTTCTTGAAGCATCCCAAGGTTGCCGATGCGTTTGCCTCGAGTGCTGTCGAATCGGCTGCGGCTAGCGATGGGGGAGCGGACGGCGGCGCCGCAGATAACGAGGGCGAAGAAGAGGACGGCCTCAAGCTTCCGCCGCTCGAGATCCTGCACGCCAACCCGCAGTCGGCGTCCTCCGCGTCATCTGACAAGGAGCTGGAACAGACTGCCGAGTCACTGCAATCCACCTTGCTTGAGTTTGGCCGCAGTGCCCGCGTGGTCGGCTGGATCGCCGGCCCCACGGTGACGACCTTTAAGCTGCAACCTGGCGAGGGCGAGCGCGTGAGCAAGATTTCGAGCCTCGAGGACGATATCGCGCTTTCGCTCGCTGCTCAGTCGGTGCGCATCTTTGCCCCGATCCCCGGTACCTCGCTTGTGGGTATCGAGATCCCCAATCGCAAGCGCCAGAACGTCAACCTGGGCGACGTGCTTCCCTATGTGAAGGGCGGTCCGCTCGAGCTGGCCATCGGTCGAGATGCCGAGGGCACGCCGGTCGTCGCCGACCTTGCCAAGATGCCCCACCTGCTGATCGCCGGCACGACCGGTTCTGGTAAGTCGGTGATGATCAACTCCATCATCACGACCCTGCTCATGCGCGCGCTTCCCGAGGACGTTCGCCTGATCATGGTCGACCCCAAGCGCGTCGAGCTTGCGGGCTATAACGGTTTGCCGCATCTCTATGTGCCCGTGGTGACCGAGCCCAAGCAGGCCGCGAGCGCTCTGCAATGGGCCGTGTCCGAGATGGAGCGTCGCCTGAAGGTCTTCGAGCGTCTCAACGTGCGTAAGATCTCGACCTACAACGAAAAGCAGGCCGCCGGCGAGTTTGAGCATTACGACAACCCGCCGCAAAAGATGCCCTACCTGGTCATCATCATTGACGAGCTCTCGGACCTGATGATGGTCGCCGGTAAGGATGTCGAGGCCTCGATCGTGCGTATTGCACAGCTGGGCCGTGCCGCCGGTATTCATCTTATCGTGGCCACGCAGCGTCCCAGCTCAAACGTGGTGACGGGCCTCATCAAGGCCAACATCACCAATCGCATCGCCTTTAACGTCGCCACGGGCATCGACTCGCGCGTCATCATCGACCAGATGGGTGCCGAAAAGCTTACCGGTTTGGGCGACATGCTGTTCTCCAAGGTCGACTGGGGCAAGCCTCGCCGTATCCAGGGCTGCTTTGTCTCGGACGATGAAATCAATGAGATTGTCGAGTTCGTCAAGTCGCAGAGCGAGCCCGACTACCACGAGGAGATTCTGTCTGCCGTGGCGCCCGCTTCCATGTCCATGGCGGGTGGCGGCGGCATTGTCCGCACCGGAGTAGCCGAGCCGCAAGACGATGATCCGCTCATTTGGGAAGCCGCCCATATTGTGGTGGAATCGCAGCTTGGCTCCACATCTGGCCTGCAACGTCGTCTGAAGGTTGGCTACGCGCGTGCCGGGCGTATTATGGACATGCTGGAAGAAAAGGGTGTCGTCGGCCCGCCCGACGGTTCCAAGCCGCGCGAGGTCCTGTTGGACGAGGAGGGGCTTGCCGCGCTGGAGTCTGTCGACGCCGAGATGGCACGTGAAGATCGTGAGTTTGGAGGATTCTGATGGCTGCACGCTTTGGTGACATGCTGCTCGAGCAGCGTCGCCGAATGGGCCTTTCCATTCAGCAGGTCGCCAACACCATCAAAATCAGGCCGCAGATCATCGAGTTTTTCGAGACCGGTAACTTTGCTTCGATGCCGCCGCGCGGCTATGCGCAGGGCATGATTTCGAGCTATGCTCGCTTTTTGGGCCTCAATCCGCGCGAGGTCGTCAATGCCTACTTTGACGACCTGATGGCATACGAACGCGAGACGTCGCAGCAGGGCGGTCGTTTTCAGGACGCCGCCGGCTACGTCAATTCGCGTTCCTCGGTCGACAACGGGCGCTTCCTGATGGTTCAGGGCGGTCGTTCGACCCGCTATGGACAGCGTCCTCAGCAGGCCGGTTATATTACCGAGACGGGTTCGGGCGAGGAGATTCGCTCACAGCGTGACCGGTTCCGCAGTACGCCGATGCCCGAGGACCGTGCACTTCCCGCTGCCCGCGGTGTAGCGCGTGACCCTCGTGCCGGCTACGGCGACGGCGGCTATTCCGATCGCGGTTACCGTGGTGCCTCCGCCGGACGCTCTCGCGGTGGCTATGCGGATGCCGATACCACGCAGGTGACGCCGCATCTTCGCTCTCAATCACAGCCGTATGGCCAGCGCTCTTCGGCTCCGCGTTCGGGCCAGCGTGGCTATCAAGGCCGCGGTGAACTTGCGCCCCGCTCGGGTCAGCGCAGCCTTCAGGGCCAGGGCGGCTATCGCGGCCGTCCCGATAGCAATCGCGGTCGTATGCCTCAGGGAGGCGGCCGCAGCAGTTCCGGTCGTGGACGCGGCGGGTCACGTACTCCTCAAAACAACGGGCTCGATCCGCGTATCATCTACGCCGGCATCGGTGCCGTTGCGCTGCTGTTGATTGTGCTCATCGTGGTGCTTCTGCGTGGCTGCGCATCTTCGACGCCCGAGACCACGCCCGAGACGCCCGCTGCTACCAAGACGACGACCAAGAAGTCTTCTAAGAAGACCGAAACGGTTGACGAGGACGAAGACACCGATGAGGCGACGGATGAGTCGACCGATTCGGACGCCACCAAGACGACGGCTAAAAAGGAAGAGAACGAGGTAACGAAGGTCAAGGTCTCCGTTGCCAAGGGAAAGACCGCGTGGATTGAGGTCAAGGTCGACGGCAAGTCGGTCTATGGCGCCCAGGCGACTGGCCCCTTTGAGCAGGAGTACACGCCCGAGTCCTCGATCGAGATCACCACGTCCAAGCCTTCCGATGTCACCGTTACCAAGAACGGTGAAAAGGTTCGTTACGATACCAAGACCTCGGGCGTGGCGCGTGTGACGATCACCGTTCCCAAGAAGGAGACGACTGATTCCGAGAATGGTGAAAGTTCTGATGGTACCGACACCACCGATGGTACCGATACCACCGACGGTACCGATGCCCAGTCCACGGATGGCGCCGATACCGCAACTGACGGTCAGACGCCCACCGATTCTACCGACTATTCGTACGATAGCTACTAAGCCGCTCGCACGCGAAAGGAAACATCATGGCTAAAGATTCCAGCTTCGACGTCGTGTCCGAGGTCAACATGCAAGAGGTCGACAACGCCTTCCAGCAGACCACGCGCGAGATTTCCCAGCGCTATGACCTTAAGGATTC
>JAXIZX010000174.1:0-1857 GCA_036303765.1 Collinsella sp.
GGGCATGGGAAGCCTCCTCCCCGCAGGTGCGGTAAGGGCTACCGCACGGGCCGATACTCAAAGCCCATTGTGGCACCCCGAGCCCGCGGAAAGAAGCTGCGCCGCGGGGGAGGCGGCCCCAATGGCTTTCTCATATCGTCTATGACTCCCTTCGCTATCCGTTACTGCTTATATTCCCGCCAGATCGCGTAGAGGTTCCGGGCAATGCCGGTCGCGTACATCGAGAGGCGCAGGATTTCAAGAAACAAGTTCATAGGCTTCACCCCAATCGGAGATCGGAGCGTTGCCCGCAGGCGGATTCCGCGGCAGACAAGATTTTACCCTATACGCCGCAGCGGGGGATATCTGACCCCAGTGTTAGAGTGGTGTCCATTTGCATGGATGACCGGGCATGATCGCGACATGTCCTGGAGTTGAAATGCCGCTGGGGATACGAGGGGGAGCCGGGGTCGGATGTTGGGGCTCAACGAAGCAAGTGGCGCTTCTGTCTTTTTGGGATCGGGGATGCGAATCAACCTGCAGCAATGGGCCCAGCTCGATTCGGGGCGCAGTGAGTCCCGAATCGAGCGTTCCTGGCTGCCATGCATGTCAGGTGATGAAAGCCCACAGCGGCATCGCCTTACACGGCAACGGGGGCCTCTTTGGGGCGTCCCACCCTTGGTGCATCGGCGAGTCGTGCCTCGATGGAGGCTTTGGACATCATGCGCTTGGTGCCATCCTTCCATGAATCCAGCAGTCCTGCATTTAGCAGTTGTGACACCCGTGCTGAGCTAACACCGAGCATACGCGCGGCATCCACTGCGGTGACGGCGGGAATGTCGCCGAGTTCGCGGTTGACGGCTACAGCGATAATCTTGCCGCCGTGTCGCGGCTCATGTCCGAAGTCTGGCACGGGAAGTTCAATGCCGTCCGAATCAAAGAACTCGAATTCCCATACGTAAACCAGGTAAGACCTCCTCTAATGGCGAATAATACGAGGCGTGCTCCTAGAATATTCCGGTCGCATCGATGCAGCTGAGCATACCTATCTTAAAGCCTCGCGCGGACACGAATTGCTGTGCTGTCTGACATCATCGCATGGGGCCTTGCGGTGACTAAAATGTGGCCATAGAGGCAGTTTTAGCGAACCCCGCGGGAGTGACACGCATGGATAACAACACTTTGCTGTTCCAGGACAAAGGTTCGGGTAGGTTTAAAGACGTTAAGATCTACCCCAACCGTATTGAGGTGCTCAAGAAGGGCACTTTCGGCGGCAAGCACACCGAGATTGTCTATCTTAAGGACATCACGGGGGTCAACAGGATCAAGGGCCGCGATGTTTTCCTACGTAACAGGCTGTTGACTGCTTGTGTCTTTAGCCTGAGCAGCCGTGCGAAGGCCCAGGAATTTGTGAACGCGCTGAACATGGTGATGTAGCCGATAGCGGCGTTAGGGCCAAGGTAAAAATCGGGGGCACAGAACGGTGTTCTGCGCCCCCGATTGAGTCGATGTGTCTAAAAGGCGGGCTTGCCTATTCGCTGTCGTCCCCAACGTTTTCGCGGTCATTGGCAAGCATTGCCGCGCCGGCGACCGTTGTCGCCACGGCGGCAGCGGCGAGCCCGGCGGCGATGCCAGAGCCGTCGCCCGTGTCGGCGAGTTTTCCGGTCGAGCCCTTGCTCTTGTTGCCGCCGCCGTTCTTGTCGGCGCCGTCTGCGTTGGAACCCGTGCCGGTGCCGGCGCCGCCTGCACTGTCCGAGGCCGCTACGGTAAAGCTTGCGGCTCCGTCGCTGGCGAGCGTGTAGTTCTGCGCCGCGTCGCCCAAGAGACCGTTCACGCGCACCCAGTACGTTCCTGCGGCAAATGTTTCGCCCTCGGCCA
>JAXIZX010000175.1:0-5735 GCA_036303765.1 Collinsella sp.
CGGCCGAGACGGCGTCGAAGCCGCCGTCCG
Organism: Collinsella sp.; assembly: GCA_036303765.1. Taxonomy (GTDB): domain Bacteria; phylum Actinomycetota; class Coriobacteriia; order Coriobacteriales; family Coriobacteriaceae; genus Collinsella. The sequence continues at coordinate 31 of JAXIZX010000175.1, forward strand.
CGCCCGCCGCCACGTACACGCGCATGCTCGCGGCCCCCTTGGAGGGGTCGAGCCCGGCGCTCATGGTGTCGACGAACTGCACCGTATAGGTGTCGTAGGCGGCAAGGCCCGCCGGGACCGTGGCCGAGAGGCGCCAGTACAGGTCGTCGGCGACCGTGGCGTCGGCAGCCTTCTGCCAGGCGGCGGTGCTGTCCTCCAGCACGTGCTTGGCGACCTTGGGGGTCGCAGCCTTGGGCTTGACGGTGACGGCGCTGCCGCCGACCAGCGCCATGATCGGCGCGGTGCCGGCCTCGCCCTGGGAAATGGCGTCGTCGTCGGCGACGATGAGCCAGTAGCCGCAGGGCAGCTCGGCCGCCGTACCCGCGTTAAGGGGCACGGACACGGCGCCAGAGCTCTGGAGGGAACGAGCGAGCTGTGCGCTCAGCGCGCTCGTAAGGTGGGAATCGGCGTTGAGCCACTCGGCAGCTTCCTGCGCGGTGGTCTGGGAATTGGGCATGCCCGCGCTGTGCAGCACAGGCAGGACGGCGTCGCGCGCGTCGTTTGCCCAAGCGATCTGGGAGTAGACCTTGGCGTCGTTGTCGCCGTCGGAGACATCGGCGCTAAAGATCTGGTAGGCGTCGTAGCTGCTCGCTACGGTGCCGCTCACCGTGATAGAACCGGTAGAGGTCGGCGCGGCCTGCGCGGAAGCGGGGAACACGACCGCGCAGGTGCTGACCAAGAGGGCGAGCAGTGCAAACAAGAACGGGAAGGAGCTAACTTTCTTATTCACGACGCTCACCTCCCTTCGCATTCGCCTTGCGACGAATGTGCATCCAGGCCGCAGCAGCGCAAAGCACCGCCGCGCCGGCAAGGTACGTCAGAGTGACGCCCGACATACCAGAAAGGGGTAAAGAGGTGGAGTAGGTGTTAGTGAAGGTGGGGGTGGAGGTGTCGGTGAGGTTCAGTTCTTCGGCACCGACGTCTGCTTGCCAGTTGCCATCGGAGCCAACGGTTCCCTTCTTGTAGGTCACCTTACAGTCGATGGCTCCTTTGGTGTCATCCGTTGCCACGACCTTAATCTCGTAGACCGACTGGTCGAATTTGTAATGCGAGAAAATCGAGCTATCGTTCTTCTCACGCACGTAGTACGTGAAGGTCTTGGAACCATTTTCAAGGTCCTTGAGCTCATAGTTCTGCGTCGCGAATTTGACCGGCGCAGTCTTGTTGTCGTTTTCGTCGGTTGTAGCTTTCGACGGATCGACTGTTACCGTTTCCGGATTGGTGAAGTTCTCGTCTTTCGCAAGTTCGAATGTGAACGCCTTCATCTCGCCGCCCTTAACGACCTTAGTCGCCTTAGGAGTCCAGGACCCGCTGGGGGCGTACGGAGTGTACTTGTTGGTGAAGGTCGTAGAGCCTTCGGCACCGCCAATACGATAGTAGCCTCTGTCCTGCTCTACGTCGTTCCACTGTTTTTTGTTGGTCCACATACCGGACGACTTATCGAATTCGTACTTGGTAACACTGACGTTTTCAATCGTGTAGTTATGAATGACGAGTTGCTTTTCCTCGTTTGGATTTTCCTTTTTCGGAACAGACATAAGCGAGGTCTGGGTATCTTTAGCCTTTACCGCAATCTCGTACACAGCGGAGTCATACGTGATGTCGGAATCCTCGCCAGTATTCTCAACCAAGTAGTATGTAAGCGTGTCAGCTGCACCGCTCGCTGCGAACTGCTCACCAAGGTCAAACGTGATGTTGCCGTTTGCGTCATTATTTGCAGTTCCTACCTCAGTGCAAGCCTCGCGATTAAATACCCCATTTGTGAAAGGATCATTCGAGTCCTTGCGGTAGACCGTAAAGGTGAACTCATTCCCAGTGAGTGTTTTCTTCTCATCAGTCTGCGAATCGATTAGCTCCTTGGTCGCCTTCAGTTTAAGGCTCGGATAGGCATACGTATCCTCAGGCTGACCCAAGTACAGGTCGCCATTCGACATGATGCCGCCGCCATGGTCCCAGGAATAATTGCCGGTGATGAAAGTTGTGGCATATTCCTGTGCTTTATCTGCTTCAGTGTCTCCAACATGAACACCCGAAGTCAATCCGATGCTTTGATAAATCTGCACGCCGCCATTGGCGGGGATAGTTATAACATCCTTGAGCTCTTTGCTTCCCGAATACTTGGCGTCTCCACCACCGAGCATCCTACCGATTACCGCTGCGAGCGGTTCCGTATGACCGGCCTTTGCCGCAAGGAAGAAATCGGCATGGCCATGGGTACGAAAGACATCATTCTCACTCTTATAAGCGGTGTAATCTTCATCTTTACCGTCGCCGCCACCAGAAATATGGGGGCTGCTATTATTGCCGGAATTATTCGACGGTTTGTATTTGTCGTTTTCGATGTTGTAATTAGAAGCGTCGCCAGCGTCAGTGTTGCCAAAAATCGCCGTGCCCTCGGTACCTGTTACTAGGGTCTTGCCCGATGGGCACACAGCGACACCGCCGCCGTAGCCACCGGCGGTATTGCTGCTTATATACGAGTTGTACACAAAGAGCCTGCCAGCATTAGATGCGGTATTCGAATCGCCCTGGACAAAGATGCCACCACCACCCCAGTCAAAGCGAGACAGGCAAGTGTTGTTGGTGATGTATGCCGGGTTCGTTTTCGAAGCATTTATCATCGCGTCAACCATCTGACCCACACGGATGCCGGCACCCTCAGATCGGAAGCTCACATTAGAGGCAATGGTTCCCCCTGTGATGTTAAGCCAAGCCATATCGCTACGAGAGCCTCCATGTCGGTCCACATCGGTAACGTAAACGCCGCCGCCAGCTTCATGAGAATAGTTGCCGGTAATCTGACCGCCGGAAATAGTGACATGGGCGCCGTTATTGGCAGCAAGCCCAGCGCCACCGTGGTCACCGTTACCATCTGTGCCACAGAACATGGCATACTTATTATTTGTAATAAAGCCACCGGAAACGGTAACGCTGCCACCCGTGGCCAAGATGCCGCCACCGAGGCCTTTGACAGAATCGCGCGTGTAATTACCGGTAATTATGCCGCCAGTCATCTCGACCGTAGGGTGGTCCTTAGTAAAATCGTTATCTTTATCCGCCTCGGAGGCATTAACATAGTCCTCTGCGAAAACGCCAGCGCCACTCGGAGCACTATTGCCGGCGATTACACCATTGGTCATTTTGAAAGTTGACCGACAGCCTTTATTATTTGACGCATTATTTGACACCTTAATGCCGGCGCCAGCACCCGAGTCTCCCGTATCGGCGCCGCAGATGTAGCCGCCGTTCATGGTAACAGTCGAACCGTTCTCGGCATAGATCAGATTACCGACGTGGCCGCCCTGCTTCTGCGTAAGCGTGCCACTCTCGAGGTTGAAGTGACCGTTGTTGTAGAGGTTAATGAGCTTCAAATAGCCAGTACCCTCGCAAGCCACAATGGCACCCTTGATATCAGCCTCATACCCTTTAAGAGTTTCGGTTGTACACGTTCCGCTTGCGACCGATTCAGTTACGTAGTAGGTTAGTTTTGTCGGAATGCCATCGTCGCTGTAAGTCAGCCTGGCTTTCATGCCGTAATTGCCGGGAATTAGATTCTGACCCTGGTCGTTCAAAATAGCAGAAGTTATAGGCCGATCATTTACCCGCCCCGAATCCTTAACAGTCAGCATCGCGCCCCCCGTAATGTTGAACAGGGGCGAGCTCTGATTCTTATATTTAATCTTGTAACCGTTTAGATCCAGCGTGATATTGCTTCCACTTTTTTCGAGCTGGATTGTTGAGCTGCACTCAATATCCTGAGTAAGCTCAAAACTGGCTGTTTCATTCTCTCCAACGGCCTTAAGCTTGCTCTCCAGATCAGCAGCACTAGTTATCTCATTGGCCGACGTTTGGGATTGTTCGTTCACCGCGGCAAACTCTACGACACTGCCATCTGCCGGTTCGCCGTCTTCGGCCTGCAACTCGCCCACAGGCTGATCCTCAGACTGACCCTGCTCAACACCATTTGAAGAGTCGGTCTCGTCGCCCTCGGTGTCGTCGCTATTCTGGTCTTCGTCACCCTTGTCTGCAACGTTGCCCGCACCGGCGTCCTCGCCCAAAGAGCCCTCGTCCGCAACGGTCTTCACGGCCGTGCCCGCCTGGGCATCGTTGGCAATGGCCTGCGAGATCGGGGGCATGACGAGCGACAGTACCAGGCTCAACACGGAGGCTCCGCACAAAACGCCTGCCAGTACACGGCGCGTCGCTTTTTTACTCTGCTTAGTTTTTTCTGAATTCGCTTTCATCGATGTCTCCTCCCCAAGAGACCGCGATCTTGCTCTTTCACTATCAAACGTATCTGCGCAATCTGTAATTGCGCACGCTTATAGTTCATATTATAACGATTGTTTGAACATCTAAGCAAAAATACCGATAGTTTTGTAGCGAATTCTCAATTCTCTTGACAATACCGATAGTTTTGTAGCGAATTCTCAATTCTCTTGACATTTGCTCGGATTAACCTTCGTTTATTCGCTAAAAATAAACTATTTCTACTGGTAATTAAGCTAGTTATCAGTTTTTTAATAGCATTTTATTTATTTGCACAACATTTTGCTCAAGAGCGTACATCCTGTGAACGGTCGAAAATCGACCGTGAGCGGTAGGTCATTAACCGGGAGGAATAGACTACCAAATTGATGGGAATATCTTTAACCCATCGGTGGTTAGAGGCGAGATGTTCATACAACCAAATTTGAATTTGCGCGCAGTTTTTAGGCATCAATTCGCCCGAATCGCCTGAGGCCACCGCAAAAGGCGCCTGTCCCCTTTTGCGGTGGTTCTCCCCCTGCGCTATAGCAGATGTTCCTCGATAAAGATCGCGATGCCGTCTTTGTCGTTGCTGGCGGTTACAAAGTCGGCGGCGGCACGGGTGGCGTCGCTGCCATTTGCCATGGCCACGCCCACGCCGGCGTCAGCCACCATGCAGGTGTCGTTGTCGGCATCGCCAAACACGCAGATGTCCTGGAGCTCCATGTCGTTGAGCTCCGCCACGCGCACAAGGCCGCGCGTCTTGGACACGCGCGGATCCATGAACTCGTAGAGCCGCTGCGTGGTTTGCAGAGCCGCCGCCTTGACGGTGTCGTCGGCAAACGTCGACGCCCGCTCAATCACCCGCGGCATTACCTCGGGCGCCATGGTAAACATCACCTTGGGCTGCGGCTCGCGCAAGAACTCGGCAAAATCGACCACCTGGTAGGGCACGCCGTCGACGCGCGACAGGTGCTCGACGCACGCGTTGCTCTCGGGCACGTAGAACACGCCGTCTCGGGGGCAGACGGGTGTTGCCGGAAGGTCTGCCATGTGCTTGCAGATGCGCACGATGGTCTCGCCCGGCAGCGGATAGCTCAGCTCGTTGATTTCGTGCGCGCGGTCGATGACCTCGGCGCCACCGCAGCCCACCATCACGTCTACCAGGCCTTCGATGCCCCAGAGCTCGTACATGGCCTCGGTCGCGTGGGCGTCGCGCCCGGTGCACAGGCCAAAGAGCACGCCGCGCTCGCGCAGGGCGCGGATCGCCGCCACGGTGCGCGGGGACACCGTGTGCTGGCTCGTGAGCAGCGTGCCATCGATATCGCAGAACACGGCTTTGATGTGGCTGAATGTGGCGTCCATGGGGGCCTTTCTGGGTAGTGCGGTGGTGTTGGATGTATTCGTGAGCGGCGTAC
>JAXIZX010000176.1:0-1903 GCA_036303765.1 Collinsella sp.
CCCTACGAGTGGACACCGCCGACCTCAAGGGCGACAACATAGGCCCCAAGTTCGGCCTGTATGCTCACCGCTTCAAACATCTCAATCTGTAACAGTAAGATCCAATTTCCATCCCTAGTTGTTACAGATCAAGACATTTCAGCAATCCCCTTCCACCATCCTATTCAAATACAACAATCTTGTTAGTCTTGGTTAACTTTTTAGCCTAAAACGGGTATCCTTTGCGGCGTCAAACAAACGGCACGCAGGAGCGCACCATGCTCAACCATCTCAAACAACACTTTGGCTCCCGGCGCACCGGTGGTCACGGAGGCCTAGACATTGCGCGGCATATCGGCCCCGGGCTGCTCGTGACCGTCGGCTTTATCGATCCGGGCAACTGGGCCTCAAATATGGCCGCGGGCTCGCAATTTGGCTACGCGCTGCTGTGGGTGGTCACGCTGTCCACGATTATGCTCATCGTGTTGCAGCACAACGCTGCACACCTGGGTATCGCAACGGGCGCCTGTCTTGCCGAAGCCACGACGCGCTACCTCCCCCGTTTCGTTGGACGCACGGTGCTCGCCAGTGCCTACCTCGCGACCATCGCCACCGCTATGGCCGAGGTCCTGGGCGGCGCGATCGCGCTCCAGATGCTCTTTGGACTGCCCGTGCGCGCCGGCTGCGTCATCGTGGCCGCGGCATCGATGGCAATGCTCATGACGAACTCCTACAAGCGTGCCGAGCGCTGGATCATCGCCTTCGTCGGCGTGGTAGGACTCTCGTTTTTGGCCGAGCTTGCGCTAGTCAAGGTCGACTGGCCGCAAGCCGCCGCAAGCTGGATCACGCCCAGTATGCCCACTGGCTCTGCCGCGATTATCGTGAGTGTCCTGGGTGCGGTCGTTATGCCCCACAACCTTTTTCTGCACTCCGAGGTCATCCAATCCATGCACTTCGAAGGCCAAGGCGAGCAAGTTATCGAGGAACGTCTGCGCTACGAGCTCTTCGACACGCTCTTTTCGATGGGCGTGGGCTGGGCAATCAACTCGGCCATGGTCATCCTGGCCGCAACGACCTTCTTTGCGCACAGCATTGTCGTAGACGACCTCGCCGTCGCAGCGGCCACGCTCTCCCCCATCTTGGGCCCGGCGAGCTCGACCATCTTTGCGGTAGCGCTGCTGTTCGCGGGACTATCGAGCAGCGTGACAGCGGGCATGGCGGCGGGAACCATCATCGCGGGCATGTTCGACGAGGAATACGACATCCACGACCGACATTCCTCGATCGGGGTAGCGGCCTGTTTCGCCGGCGCAGTGGCGGCGTGTCTGGTCATCCCAAATCCTTTTGAAGGTCTCATCTGGAGTCAGGCACTGCTGTCGCTTCAGCTGCCGATTACGGTCTTTGTGCTCATACGGCTCACCAGCTCAGCCCGCGTTATGGGCAAATACGCCAACTCGCGCCCGCTCAACGCGCTGCTCGTAGGGATCGGCGTCATCGTGACGATTCTCGACATCGTGCTGCTAACGGGGATGTAATTGGGATGGCGTGACTGTCCAGATATAACGTCTTAATCTGTAACACGTGAGACCGTTTTAAACCGTCAGATAAATCAAAAGGGTCCCGGCCGAGAATTCGACCGGGACCCTTGGACAGAGCTATGTTCGGCTTTCGCCGTGTGCCTGCGAGTTACTCCTCGACGAGCTCAAACTGATCGGGACCGACGCCGCACACCGGGCACACGTAGTCCTCGGGCAGCTCGGGCGTGTCGACCTCAACCTCGTAACCGCAAACGGTGCACACGAACTTATACGTCTTCTTCTCCTCAGCCATGATGTTCTCCTCTCGAACGTGACTGCTGGTGTACTTGCTTATTAGTATATATTCTCAATAATATAATGCAAGTATTTTTAGAACATTTCTAGCC
>JAXIZX010000177.1:0-13997 GCA_036303765.1 Collinsella sp.
ACCTTTATCATGTGCTTTTGCATGGTGCTCTGGATGAGCATCTACAACGTTGCCCTGCAGCATGGGGCCATCAACGGCGAGGTTGTTGCCGCTGCATGGCTTGGCTTCCCCGTTGCCTACGTCTTTGCCATGTGCTGCGACTGGTTTATCGCCAGCCCGCTGGCCAAAGGCTTCGCCTTCAAGTTCCTGGTTACTCCGGGCAAGAGCTCGCCGCTTGCCATGACGCTCGCCGTCAGCTCCTGCATGGTCGTTCCCATGGTCACCATCATGTCGCTCTACGGCGCGTGCGAAGGCCTGTTCCATATGCCCGGCGGCCCGCTTGCAAACCTGCAGATGCTGCCGATGATGTGGCTCATCAACATCCCGCGCAACTTTATTATGGCTCTTCCTTGGAACCTGCTGGTGGCCGGTCCGGTTGCTCGTTTTGTCTTCCGCCGCGCCTTCCCCATGGGCACGGTCTTTGCCGAGCCGCACATGGAGCTCGTGCACATGCCGGGTGCTCCCGCTGCCGAGGAGGTTGCCAGCATTTCCGAGGGTATGGACGCCGAGCCTGCCTGCTAGGCAGCGCTCAAAACTAGACACCCAAACAGACCGGAGCGATTCCTTTTTTGTAGACGTTGTCGCGCGGCTCCGTACAGAAAAGGTCCCAACGGTTAACATATACTCCATATGGGTAAAGAGACCAAAGCGCTGCCGCGGGGCGGCGCTTTGCGTTTGAAAAACTAGCTCGTCTAAGAGGAACTAGCATGTTAGACCGTTTTACCGATCGCGCGCGCAAGGTCATGTCCATGGCCAAGCAAGAGGCGCTCGATCTACACTCAAATAAGGTGGGCACCGAGCACCTGCTGCTCGCACTCGCCAAGGAGGACGAGGGTATAGCTGCCGAGGCGCTGCGCTCGCTTGATATCTCCTACGACGACATCATGGACACCCTCAAGGAGGTCCAGACCACGGTTCCCGAGCCCAGCGAGGAGACCGAGGCTGCCAAGCTTGCCTTTACGCCGCTCGTCATTAGCGTGATGGAGCGCTCCTTCCGCGTGGCGCGTGAGAACAACCAGACGTATGTGTCGACCGAGCACCTGCTCATCGGCATCGTCGAAGAGGGCAACGGCATGGCCATGGATATCCTCATGCGCCTGGGTGTGTCATCTGCTTCTATCAAAAAGGCCATCGAAAAGCTTACTGCCAAGGATCAGGACAAGAAGCGTCCGCTCGCCGGAGCCGGCGCCGGTCGTCCCGGTGCAGGCCTGCCGTTCTTTAGCGGCTCGGATGCCTCCCAGCAAAAGGGGAGCGGCGCCGACACGCTCAAGCAGTTCGCCACTAACCTCACGCAAAAGGCGCGCGACGGCGAGCTCGATCCTGTGATTGGCCGCGAAAAGGAAGTCCAGCGCATGATGGAGATCCTTTCGCGCCGCACCAAGAACAACCCACTTATCCTGGGTGACCCTGGCGTGGGCAAGACGGCCATCGTCGAGGGACTGGCGCAGCAGATTGCTGCCGGCAACGTGCCCGAGAATCTTATGGACCAGAATATCTGGACGCTCGATCTGCCGGGTCTTGTCGCGGGTGCCAAGTATCGCGGTGAGTTTGAGGAGCGCCTCAAAAACGTGATCCAGGAGGCAACCGAAGCCGACGACGTCATCTTGTTTATCGACGAGATGCACACCATCATCGGTGCCGGTTCCGCCGAGGGCTCCATCGATGCAAGTTCCATGCTCAAGCCCGTGCTCGCACGCGGCGCTTTCCAGATCATCGGTGCCACCACGGCCGAGGAGTTCCGTAAGTACCTCACTAAGGATCCGGCCTTTGAGCGCCGCTTTCAGACCATCGATGTCGAGGAGCCGAGCGTCGAGGATACGGTCAAGATCCTGACCGCGCTCAAGCCGCGCTACGAGGAGCACCACCACGTGCGCTACACGCAGGGTGCCATCGAGGCCGCTGCGAACCTCTCCAACCGCTATATCCAGGATCGCTTCCTGCCCGATAAGGCTATCGACCTCATCGACGAGGCCGGTGCCCGCGCACGCATTGCCGCCAACCGCGCGCCCGAGCCGGTGCGCGAGGCCGAGCATCGCATCGAGGAGCTTAAGGCCGCCGCGCAGGAGGCCACCGAGAGCGACGACATGAACAAGGCCGCCGAGATCACCGAGCAGCAAAAGGCTGCCGAGATTGAGCTCGCCGAGGCCAAGGCTGCCTGGACGGCCGAACTCGACGCCAGCCCGCTCACCATCGATGTCCCCCAGATTGCCGACATCGTGTCCGTGACCTCGGGCGTGCCGGTGTCCTCGCTCACCGAGAGCGAGAGCCGCCGCCTGCTGCAGGCCGAAAGCGTGCTCAAGACGCGCATCATCGGTCAGGACGAGGCCGTCGAGGCCGTTGCCAAGGCCGTGCGCCGCAGCCGCTCGCCGCTCAAGGACCCGCGTCGCCCCGGCGGCAGCTTTATCTTCCTAGGTCCCACCGGCACGGGCAAGACCGAGCTCGCCAAGACGCTCGCCGAGTATCTCTTTGGCAGCAAGGACGCGCTCATCAGCTTCGATATGTCGGAGTTTGGCAGTGAGTTCGAGGTCTCCAAGCTTATCGGTAGCCCTCCGGGCTATGTGGGCCACGACGAGGGCGGTCAGCTCACCAAGGCCGTTCGTCGTCATCCGTACTCGGTCGTGCTGTTCGATGAGATCGAGAAGGCGCATCCCGACATCTTCAATATCCTGCTGCAGGTGCTGGAGGAGGGCCGCCTGACCGATAGCCAGGGCAAGACGGTCGATTTCCGCAACACCGTGATCATCATGACGTCCAACGTGGGCGCCCGCGAGATCGCGCAGGATGCGAGCGTGGGCTTTGGCACCACCGGCGAGCAGGGTCTCACGTCGAGCGAGATCCGCGGCCGTGCGATGGGTGAGCTCAAGCGCCTGTTCCGCCCCGAGCTGCTCAACCGTATCGATGACATCGTGGTGTTCCAGAAGCTTTCGGGCGAGAACCTGACCAAGATCGCTCACCTGCTGGTGGACGACCTGCGCCAGCGCCTGATCGCCAACGGCATGAACATCAAGCTCACCGATGCGGCCTACGACAAGATCGTGGCCGAGGGCACCGACCTCACCAACGGCGCGCGTCCGCTGCGCCGTGCCATCCAAAAGCTCATCGAGGATCCGCTGTCCGAGGAGCTGCTGGCCGGCGAGTGGGGCTGTGGCGATACCGTTCTGTGCGATGTGGCCGATGGCAAGTTTGTCTTTAGCCACGGCACGGGCGAGATCCCGGCACCGCGTCCGGCGGGCACGCTCGGTGGCGATACCGCCCCGGCGGCACCGCACACCGGTAACGCCGCGCCCGTGAGCGGCGGCGTGACCTCGGGCCCCGGCGGCATGATGCAAGCCGGCTCTGGCGCGCTGTAGGGATTAACATAGCTTTGCGAAGGGGCACTCCTGTCGGGGCGCCCCTTATTTATGAGTAAATGGTGCTATACTCGAAATATAAATATGTATAGCAGAAGGAGCTAGCATGCCTATATCGGTACTCGACTCACGGCCGGTCCAGATGAATGTGCGCATGGATCGCCAACTCAAAGAGGCTGGGGACGCCGTGCTGGCGCATATCGGCATGACGCCGTCTCAAGCGGTGCGGACACTTTGGGAATACCTGGTCGTCAACGGATGCATGCCCTCGAGATCGGGGGTCGCGGTACCGAGCTCTAACGTGCCAGCGACTGCGTCGGTGGAATCAAGGGTTACGCAGGGCAGCCACATCGTACGCGATGCGTGCCTCAAATACGGCATCCCTGTTCCCGACCTCTCGGGTGACTACGATGACCTCTATGAGGAAGCAATGGCGGAGCGCTATCCCGAGTGGGTGGAGCTATGAGTGCAGGCGGCATTCTCAAGTTGCTCATCGACACCAACGTATGGATGGATTACTTTTCTGGAAGGTCGGACCGGACAGCGGATGTCGCCCGTCTATTCGAGATTGCCGATGTCTCGGAGCAGATTGCCCTGTTTGCCTCGTCTCTTTCGGTCAAAGATGTCTCGTATCTTGTCTCGGCGGCGATTAAGAGGGAGTGCCGAAGGAAGAATGGTTCGCTGAGCGATAACGCCATTGCGGCGGCGGACGAAACGGCCTGGGCATGCGTTCGGCAGATGCGCGAGCTCGCCCTCATTGCGCCGGTCGGTGCAGACGAGGTCTTCGACTCCTTTGTGTTCAAGTATCATCACAATGACTTCGAGGATGACCTGATGCTGGGCGTTGCCAATCGCATCGACGTCGATTACGTCGTGACGGAGGACAAAAACCTCATTAAACATACCAATGGCGTATGCATAAACGTTGATCAAGCGTTGAGGTTGGTTGAAGGGTCCAACGTCCCTTCGGCGCGGCCCGTCTAACCTGCTTTATCTTAATAAAGTGGCGTTTCCCCGCCGTTAGCCGATGATGCGAGGGCGCTCGGCGTTTTCGACTGGTTTATGCACGCAAAGTCTGGGAATATACAAGTCGCATGTCTTACTGTCTAACCAGTTGCGCCAAGGAGGCACCATGGACTACAAGATTACCGGCTACGAGCCCGCCCAGCTGTTCCATTTCTTTGAGGAGGTCAGCGCGATCCCCCGTGGGTCTGGCAACGAGAAGGGCATCAGCGATTTCCTGGTCGCGTTTGCCAAGGAGCGCGGTCTCGATGTGTATCAGGATGAGGTCTACAACGTCATCATTCGCAAGCCCGCATCTGCCGGCGCCGAGAATGCCCCGACCGTGATGCTGCAGGGCCACATCGATATGGTGTGCGACAAGTTGGGCTCCGTTGAGCACGACTTTACGACCGATGGTATCGACCTGGTCGTCAAGGACGGCGTCCTCACCGCTAACGGCACCACTCTGGGCGCCGACAACGGTATTGCCGTCGCGCTTATGCTTACCGTGCTCAACGACGATTCGATTACCCATCCGGCCCTCGAGTGCGTGTTCACCACCGACGAGGAGACTGGCCTGGTCGGCGCCGAGACGCTCGACAAGTCCCAGATTAGCGCCCGCACCATGATCAACCTTGACTCCGAGGAAGAGGGCGTTGCCACCGTCAGCTGTGCCGGCGGCGTCGTCGTTACCTACACCTGCCCGATCGCGCGCGAGCACAAGACCGGTAGCACCCTCACGCTCGACATCTCCGGCCTGCTGGGCGGCCACTCCGGCAGCGATATCAACCTGGAGCGCGGCAACGGCAACCTCATCATGGCCCGCATCATCGACCGCCTGATGGTTGCCGGCGAGCCCGCCATCGTTAGCTTTAACGGCGGCACCAAGGACAACGCCATCAACCGTGAGTGCAAGGCTGTTCTGGTCTACGCCGACCACGCTGCCGCCGAGGCCGCGGCCCAGATCGCAAAGGGCATCATCGCCGACGTCACTGCCGAGCTCGAGGTCTTCGACCCCGGCTTTACTTGCACCGTCGAGATTGCCGACGACGCCGAGGTTGAGGCCATGGACCAGAAGTCCGCGCTTGCCCTCATCCGCGCCCTGCGCCTTGCCCCTAACGGCGTGATTCGCCGCAACGTCGCCACCGACGGCTCCGTCGAGGTTTCCTCCAACATCGGCGTGGTCGCCACCTCCGATGACGAGGTCAAGATTATGCTGTCCCCGCGCTCTTCGATCACCTCGCTGCAGAACGAGTTCAAGGACCGTCTGCAGACGCTGGCCGATGTCCTGGGCTTCGACGCCAAGTTTGAGTTTGAGTATCCCGGCTGGAGCTATGCCGAGCATTCGCCGGTCCGCGAAGTCTTTGTCGAGAGCTATCGAGAGCTCTTTGGCTCCGAGCTGCGCATCGAGTCCATTCACGCCGGCCTTGAGTGCGGCCTGTTTGCCGAGGCTCTGCACGGCCTGGACGCCATCGCCGTGGGCCCGACGCTCTCCGATGTCCATACCCCGGACGAGAGCATGGAGCTCGCTTCTGCCGAGCGCTTCTACGAGCTGCTCATCGACGTCCTCAAGCGCCTCGCTGCGTAAAGGTTGCGCTAGCAGCAGTCCGAGTCACGTGCTAGCGGATTGCAAATGACATTATGAGAGGGGGCACCCGGTCTTTTGCGACGGGTGCCCCCTCTCTTTTGTTTGATAATTGCGAAATTACGGCCACCTAGTCCATTTCTGCCCTGATGAGGTCGAGGGCGCGCTGGCAGTTTTCGCGGACGGGGCCGAGCATATGCTCGCGCAGGTCCGCCATGCCGGGCAGGTCGGCGTATTCGTCCATGACCTCTTCCATGCAAATGGGTACCTCGTAGGCGAGGTCCATCATGGTCGCAAAGCAAAACTTCTCGGATAGCCCGGCATCGGTGAGCGTCGCCTCCAGCGTGGGGTCGCCCATACCGTGGTATCGGCGGATAGCGCCTGGACCGATGCACCCCACACGATTTTCGCCGCCAACGCTCATGGCAAGGCGCGCCCGGCGGCGCATGCGCTCATACGCCAAACCCGACGCGACATCATACATTCGAGCCATCATGGCTGCGCCGTCGTTTCCAAGGAGCAGGGAATAGTTTTTCGCGTGCGCATCCGGTGCGCCGATGATGGCGTTAAAGAAAAGTATCTGCGTAAACAGATACAGGTTAAGTTGATGGTGGCTCGTATTTACGAGGAGCTCTTGAATGTCGCGTGTGGTCGGGCCGCCGTCTGCCGTGTACTTTTGGGCGGGCATCACCCCAAGTGCCTGACAGAGGTCTTCTTGATGTAGGCGCCTGATCGTTCCGTCTTTGACTTTCACGCGGTCATAGCGCTCAACAATGAGGGCAGGTTCGTCCTCAAACATACGATATTCGACGTTTGCCGTTGCGATGCCGGCGCGCTGGGCGCTTTTCATGCAGACAAACTCATTGAGAGCCTCGAGTTTAAATCCGATAACGCCATTTTTGAAAATATGCGTCGTGGGCGAGGAGCCCATGCATTCGCACCAGCGGCCGTTTATGAACGCGAGCGCGAACTTGCCCTGGTTGCCTCCAAGTGACCAACTTTCATCTAGACCCATCCACGATGCATCGCGGTCATCTCTGATCGACTTGAGACGAAGAGCAATTTCGTGGTTGTCTATAGGGCGGTATTCGCCAGCGCGATGCAGGACGGCGTCGGTATCTTCTTCGGCACAAAACTGCACGCCGCCCGGACAGTCGAGTCCGATATGGCTGAGCAACGCAACGGGATTGTTGGGCCTAACGTCGAATTCGGCGGCAATCGCTTTTCGTTGGTCCTCGCTGTCGGGTAGAAGGCCAAACAGGTACGGATTCATGACCTGTTGTCCGTATGTGCGATTCGATACGGGTATGTTGGTCGATAGGGCTGGCCCGTCATAGTCATGATCGTAGGTAAAGCTGATAAGACCGTTCTCATCTTGCGTGAGCGTTCCAGCAGGCACGCCGCAAATAATGGTCCGAAGTGATGTTCTGGCCATTGGCTATTTCCCTTCGGGCATGGCTTGGCTAGATGCGTTTGTGGCAATCGAGACTCCGAGATTGGACATGGCGAAATCGGCGAAGACCTCGTCGTAGAGTGCGGATGTAAAGGGGGCATCTGCAAGAGCCGGAATGGTTGTGCTGCGACGGTTGCGATGATGAAGACGTTGGGCGTGATGGCGTCTGGAGGTGCTGCAAGGTTGATCAGCATGCGGGGCGTCGACTGGTTGCTCATTTTTCGTTTCGCCTATATCCCCTTGAGCGGCGAGCGCCAGTCCAAGAGCACCGAAAACTGCCAGCAGCTTGTCGAGCCGAATGCCCGTGGCATCTCCCAGCTCGAGCGATGCGAGCAGGCGTTCCGAAACACCGGCTTTTTTAGCGAGGGCGGCACGGGTGATCCCCTGCGCCTCGCGCGCCTGACGCACGTAGATGCCGGCTTGGCGCGGCGTGGTGATGGGAAGGGTATCCATGGCAATCTCCTAACGTGCAGACTTTTGCATCCTAGTATGACATGCAAAAGTCTGCATGAAAAGGCCCATGCAAAACTCTGCATGAGACCTCATACGGACGTTTAGTTTTGAAGGGTGTTTTACAGCACCAAAAAACCCAAGTGTTCCAGCAGGATCTTGAGGCCGATAAGGATGAGCACGACGCCACCCACGATGGTGGCGGGTTTTTCGTAGCGCGCGCCAAAGGTGTGGCCGATCGCTACGCCGGCGACGGAGAAGATAAACGTTGTGACGCCGATAAGCGATACAGCGGGCACGATGTCAACCGAGAGCGCGGCAAACGAGATGCCCACGGCCAGGGCGTCGATTGAGGTGGCGATGGCGAGGATCAGGTACTCGCCCAGTTCAATCTTCTCGGCATCCTTGCCGTCGTCTTCATCCTCGTCTTCGGTAAAGGCTTCCCACAGCATTTTGCTGCCGATGAAGGCCAAAAGGATAAAGGCGATCCAGTGGTCGATGGGGCCGATGATGCTCATGAATTGACTGCCAAGCGCCCATCCGATCACGGGCATGCCTGCCTGGAAGCCGCCAAAGAACAGGCCGAGCACTACGGCGACCTTAAGGTTGATCTTCTTCATGCCAAGGCCCTTGCAGATGGATACGGCAAAGGCGTCCATCGAAAGGCCAACGGCGAGCAACACGAGCTCTGCGAGTCCCATAGTCTGGCTCCCTCTCTGCGGGCGGGCCCGCGTGTACCTCTTGGGGGAGTAACAAAAAAGACTCGTGGCGTACGCGTTGCGCGCACAGCCACGAGTCTCGTTCATTAAGGCAAGCCAGGCCGCATCGGCCAGTGTGTTGACTTGCCGCGCCACCGGAGGCGAACCCGATCACGCGACTACTCCCTCATTTATGCGAATCCCGATGCTACCACATAAGCAGCTCATTTGGATTGGGGCTCTCAGCTGTGTTCGCTCATTCTGTAAGCATCGGATTTTGCGGGCGTCACAGGGGCAAACCGTGAGAAACTTATTGACGTTTATGGAGCGTATACGATGGGAGCGATGCCTTGGATAAGAACGAGCTGCAAAAGCGTATGGAACAGGCCATCCGCCTGACTGCCCCCGGTCAGCCGATCCGCACCGCCCTCGACATGATCATTGCCGGTCACCTGGGCGCCCTTATCTGCGTCGGCGACACCGAAAACGTGCTCGCCGCCGGTAACGACGGCTTCCCGCTCAACATTTCGTTTACCTCGAACCGCCTGTTCGAGCTCTCCAAGATGGACGGTGCCATCGTTATCGATGGCGACCTCACCCAGATCCTGCGTGCCAACTTCCACCTCAATCCCGATCCCTCGCTCGCCACGAGTGAGACGGGCATGCGTCACCGTACTGCCGCTCGCATGTCGGTGCTCACCGACGCCATCGTGATCTCGGTTTCGGCTCGTCGTGCCGTCGTCAACGTGTACGTCCACGGCAAGAGCTACGAGATCCAGCCCGTCACCACCATCATGAGCTCGGTCAACCAGCTCGTCGCCACGCTCCAGACTACCCGTCAGTCGCTCGATCGCTCCCTGCTGCGCCTGACGGCCCTTGAGCTCGACGACTACGTCACGCTCGCCGACATCACCGGCATCTTCTCGAGTTTCGAGATCATGCAACAGGCAAAGACCGAGCTTAAGGATTGCATCGTCAAGCTGGGTAACCAGGGCAAGCTCGTGCAGATGCAGCTCGAGCAGCTCGCGGGCTCCAGCATGGATACCGAATACGATTTGATGATCCGCGACTACGCAAGCGATTCCTCTGAGGCCAACGCCGAGAAGATTCGCGCTGAGCTTGCCCGTATGACGCCTAAGGACCTGTCCGACCCGCAGCACGTGGCGGCAGTTCTGGGCTATGACGACTTGGACGAGGACTCCGTCATGACGCCGCTGGGCCTGCGCACGCTTTCGCGCGTGTCCGTCGTGCGCGACGGCGTGGCCGAGAAGATCGTCGACGAGTACGGCTCGCTGCAGGAGCTCATGGATGACATCAGCGAGGATCCGGAGCGCTTGGGCGACTTTGGCGTCAACAACCCTGCCATTCTTGCGGACTCGCTGTACCGCATGAAGGGCACCAAACAGGGGAACGCATAATGGCGCCCGTATGCGCCGTGGTCGTTGCCGGCGGCAGCGGCCAGCGCTTTGGAAATCCCGGCGGCAAGCAGCTCGTTAACGTGGCGGGCCGTCCGCTCATGAGCTGGTCCATCCGCGCGTTCGATCGTAGCGACAAGGTCGGCCATATCGTCGTGGTTTGCCCTGCCGAGCGCCGTGCCGAGATGCGCCGCTTGGCTATCGACCCGTTTGACTATGACACGCCCATCAGCTTTGCCGATGCCGGCGATACTCGTCAGGATTCCACCCGCGCCGGCGTGCACGCGGTGCCGGCGGGTTTCGAATATGTCGCTATCCACGACGGCGCCCGTCCGCTCATTACGACCGAGGCCATCGACCACGCTATCGACGTGCTCGTGAGCGACCGCTCGCTCGACGGTGTCGTGTGCGGCCAGCCCGCGATCGACACGCTCAAGATCGTCGATGGCGACAATATCGTCGAGACGCCGCCGCGTGAGCTCTACTGGGCAGCGCAGACGCCGCAGATCTTTAGCGTCGATGCTATGAAGCGCGCCCATGCTGCAGCCATTGCCGAGGGCTTTATCGGCACCGATGATTCGTCGCTGGTCGAGCGCATGGGTGGGCGCGTCCGCTGCGTCCAGAGCCCGCGCGATAACCTTAAGGTGACGGTGCCCGAGGACCTGCGTCCCGTAACCGCGATTCTGCTTGGCCGCATGGCCGAGGGAGAGGACCTTCCCCATGTTCAGTAACCTGCGCATTGGCCATGGCTACGACGTTCACCGTCTGGTGGAGGGGCGTCGATGTATCATCGGCGGTGTCGACATTCCCTACGAGCGCGGCCTGCTGGGCCACTCGGATGCCGATGTGCTCGCGCACGCCTTGGCCGACGCCATTCTGGGCGCCTGCCGTGGGGGAGACATTGGCAAGCTATTCCCCGATACCGACCCCGCCTATGAGGGTGCCGATTCGATGGTGCTGCTCGCTCGCGTGATGGACTACGCGCGCGAGCTGGGCTTTGAGTTTGTCGATGCCGATTGCACCATTGCCTGCCAGCAGCCTAAGATCACCCCGCACCGCGATGCCATGCGTGCCAACCTTGCCCATGCCCTGGGCGTTGACGTCGAAAACGTGGGCGTCGCCGCCACTACGACCGAAAAGCTCGGTTGGGAAGGCCAGGGCGAGGGAATCGGCGCCTGGGCCGTCTGCCTGCTACAGAAAACCGTTAAGGAGTAACGAATGCGTATCTACAATAGCGCTACCCATAAAAAGGAAGAGTTCCAGCCCATCGAGTCCGGCAAGGTCCGCATGTACGTGTGCGGCCCCACGGTCTACGACAACATCCACATCGGCAATGCCCGCACGTTCATCAGCTTTGACGTGATTCGTCGCTGGCTCATCGCGAGCGGCTACGAGGTCACGTTCGCCCAGAACCTCACTGATGTCGATGACAAGATCATCAAGCGCGCCAACGAGCAGGGCCGCACTGCCGCCGAGGTCGCGACGGAGTTCTCGGACAAGTTCATCGGCGTCATGCGCGCCGCCAACGTGCTCGATCCCGATGTGCGCCCCCGCGCCACCAAGGAGATCGGCCCCATGATCGCCATGATCAAGACGCTTATCGAGCAGGGCCACGCTTACGCAGCCGATAACGGCGATGTGTACTTTGCCGTGCGCAGCGATCCCAACTATGGTCAGGTCTCGGGCCGCAACATCGACGACCTTATGGTTGGCGCGCGCATCGAGGAGAACGAGGACAAGAACGACCCGCTCGACTTTGCCCTGTGGAAGGCCGCCAAGCCCGGCGAGCCCAGCTGGCCGAGCCCCTGGGGCGAGGGCCGTCCCGGTTGGCACACCGAGTGCGCCGCCATGGTGCATCGCTACCTGGGTACTCCGATCGACATCCACGGCGGCGGCTCCGATCTTGCCTTCCCGCATCACGAGAACGAGTGCGCTCAGGCCACCTGCGCCTGGCACCAGGGCTTCTCCAACACCTGGATGCACACGGGCATGCTGCTGGTCGACGGCGAGAAGATGTCCAAGTCGCTTGGTAACTTCTTTACGCTGGCCGAGGTCCTCGAGCAGCACTCCGCTGCCGCCCTGCGTTTGCTGATACTGCAGACGAGCTATCGCTCACCGCTCGACTTTTCTTGGGAGCGCCTGGAGGGTGCCGAGAACTCGCTCACGCGTATCGCCGGTACGGTCGAGAACCTGCGCTGGGCTGCGAACCACGCGACGGCCGATGCCGATGAGGCAGCATCCGAGGCGTTTGCCGCCAAGGCCGCCGAGACCCGCGCCACCTTTAAGGAGTGCATGGACGACGACTTTAACACCGCTGGTGCCATGGGTGCCGTCTTTGGCTTTGTGACCGAGTGCAACCAGTACCTGGAGCAGGCCGGTGACGCTGCCGACAAGGCCGCAGTCCTGGCTGCCGCCGATACGCTGGCCGAGCTGCTCGATACGTTTGGCGTCGAGCTTCCCGAGCCCAAGGTGGAGCTGCCGCTGGGTCTGCTGGGTGTTGCCGCCGGTTTGGTTGCCTATACGGGCGACGACGTGGACGAGGCTGCTGCCAAGATTCTCGAGGCCCGCGCCGAGGCCCGTGCCGCCAAGAACTGGGATCTGGCCGACGCCATCCGCGACCAGCTCAAGGACCTGGGCCTGACGATTGAAGATACCGCCGCCGGCACTCGTATCAAATCTCTCTAATCCCCGCGGGTTTCCCAAGCACCCGACCTTGCCGTTCAAACCGTCGCTCGCGTACTCAAGTACGCGTCGCTCCTCTTTCACGGCAATCTCGGGCACTTGGAAAACCCGTACCGACCGCCCGAATTAATATTCATGGGCGGTCGTTTATTTTGTTTCGTTTGATAGTTGTATTTAGGAGGTCACTTTATGGCCGACAATCGCAAGCGTGCGCCTCGTGGCGGCAAGCAGGCTGCTTCTGGCTCGCGTCCGATTCGCCGCAATGACCGCGCTGCCGCTCCCAAGGGCCAGCGCGATCGCACCCAGGCCGCACGTCCGCAGCGCGATCGCAACCGCGACGCTGTCCAGGCTCCCAAGGGCGAGTTTATCGAAGGTCGTCGTGCAGCCGCCGAGGCGCTGCGCACTGGTTTTCCCATCAAGTGCGCGCTCATTGCCGAGGGCGGGGAGCGCGATGCCGCCTTGTCGCGCCTGGTCGACGACCTCAACGCCGCGGGTGTCCGCATTAAGTATGTGCCGCGCGCGCAGCTCGACGCACTGTCGAGCCACGGCGCTCACCAGGGCATCGCGCTCGAGGTTGGCAACTTCCCCTATGCCGATGTCGCCGATATTCTCGACCGCGCAGGCGAGGGCCCGGCACTTGTCGTGGTGCTCGACCACGTGACTGACGACGGCAACTTTGGCGCCATCGTGCGCTCCGCCGAGGTTGTGGGCGCGGCGGGCGTCGTCATTGCCAATAAGCGTGCCGCCGGCGTGACCGTGGGCAGCTATAAGACCTCAGCCGGTGCCGTCATGCATCTGCCTATCGCGCAGGTTCCCAATATCGCCCGTGCGCTCGACGATTTTAAGGCCGCTGGTTTTTGGGTGGGCGGTGCTTCCGAGCACGCCGAAGGCAGTTGCTGGGATGCTCCTTTCGAGGGCCGCGTGGCGCTCGTCATGGGCTCCGAGGGCGACGGCATCTCGCGTCTGGTGCTCGAGAAATGCGACTTTTTGACCAAGCTTCCCCAGCGCGGTATGACCGAGAGCCTCAATGTTGCCCAGGCGACCACGGCGCTGTGCTTTGAGTGGCTGCGCCGCAACGCCGGCGAGCTGATGGGGGAGGAGTAGCGCATGTCCAAAAAGAACCGTGCCAAGTCCAAGGCCAAGCGCTTTGGCGAGGGCTCGGCCAAGCCGATTGTTTCGGCCGCGACCTATGGCGTGGGCGGCAATGCGTTTGCGCAGGCTATCGCCGACCCAGTCTCGACGGTGCACTCCAACAAGCCCGAGCTGCTGGTGGTCGACGGTTACAACGTGATCCACTGCACGCCGCGCTACGAAAAGCTCGTG
>JAXIZX010000178.1:0-5351 GCA_036303765.1 Collinsella sp.
ATTCCGCACCGCCAACGGAGGGAGTTCCGCGCCGTGAACCGCGATTTCGCCTCATCGCTCATCCAGCTCAACAACACGTTCTATCGCGAGCACTCCGCCTCCTTCTCCGATACGCGCCAGGCCCCGTGGCCCGGCTGGGTGCGCACCATGGACATCGCGCTCGAACAGCTCGATGTCGCCACGATTGAGCATCCCGTCCGCGTCTTCGATCTCGCCTGCGGCAATATGCGATTCGAGAACTTTGCCGCCGGCGGCGCACTTGCCGCCAAGGGCGTCGACGGCGCAAACCCCTCGGCAGATGCCAGCTGCCCGTTTGAGTTCTATGGTGTCGACTCGTGTCAGGATTTGGCTATCGATGCGCACGGTCACGCCCTGCGCATTCCCAACCTGCACTTCCAGGAACTCGACGTGCTCGATGCCCTTATGAAGCTCAACCCCGCCGAGACACCCGACGTGCTTTTCGACGCCCCGCTCGCCGACATCTCGGTCTGCTTTGGTTTTATGCACCACGTGCCGTCGTGCGAGTACCGCGTACGCGTGCTCGACGCCCTGGTGCGCCAGACGCGCCCGGGCGGCATCATCGCCATCAGCTTTTGGGAGTTTATGAACGACGAGCGCATGGCGCGCAAGGCCGTTCGCGCCGAGGCCCTTGCCGAGCTCACCCCGCCGTTTGAAGGTTACGATTCCGCGCAGTTTGAAGCCGGCGACCACCTCATCGGCTGGCAAAACGACCGCCACGCCTACCGCTATTGCCATCACTTTGACGATCAGCAGATCACCGACCTGGTGCGCGGCGTCCGTACGTTCTACAAGAGCGGCGAGGTCCCCGTGCGCGAGCTTGAGCGCTTCCATGCCGACGGTCGCAGCGGCGAGCTCAACCGCTATGTGATTCTCAAACGTCTGTAGGCACCGACGATTCGCCGCCGAGCCGCACCGCATCTTTCGGGCAAACTATGCCCACCCTTTTTCAACCCATTGACGGAACGCGCAGCTATGCGTTCCATACTTATGACCAAGGAGCCTCATGGGAGCCGTCCACGTTCGCACGCCTAAGAACTTTGTGCTCGAGGAGCGCCTGGAGCGCTACGCCGATGCGATCGAGACGAACCCCGAGGCTTATGCCGGAGATTGGCGCGAGGCTTGCGCGCCAGCTGGCAGCAAGCCCTTCGAACACCTTCACCTGGATCTTGGCTGTGGCAAGGGAACCTATCTGGTCGAGCGCGCCCACCGCGAGCCCGACACCCTCTTTATCGGCATGGACCAGGAGCCCATCTGCATCGCCTATGCCGCGCAGAAAATCTGCGAACAGGGGCTATCCAACGCACTCGTCCTGCCCCGAGGCGCCGCATCGCTGCCACAGCTGTTTGCCGCAGGCGAGCTCGATGCCATCACCATTAACTTTCCCACGCCGCAGCCCAAGGCCAAGTACGCTAAAAAACGACTCGTCCATGTCGACCATCTGATGCTCTACCGCCCGCTCTTTTCAGCCGGCGCTACCGTCACACTGCGCACCGATAGCAAGCCGTTGCGCGATTACGCCCTGGGACAGTTTGCCGCGGCCGGCTACGATACGCTTTGGGTAAGCGACGACGTCCGCCGCGACCATCCCGAGCATCCCGAGACCGAGTACGAGCGCCGCACGCGCGAGATGGGTGCCGCCGTCTATGGCATTTGCGCCACACCTGGAGCGCAGCCCAGCGATGAACAGCTCGCGGCGGGCCGCGCGCAGGAGCAAAGCCTAGCCTGCTACCTGCCCGATAACCTCGATGAGCTCGCCTATGTGCCTCTGGGCATGGAAGAGGCCGTCGAGAACTTTAGAAACCGTGCCCGCAAGGGCAAGAAGCGCCTACCGCAGGATCCTAGGGGCTTCTGATGGTCGCGACGTCGGCAAACAAGCGCGAATAGGCGCCAACAAACGACCCTCAAATCTAAGTGAGTAGACTTTTTTGCAATAGCCAAGCACAACCCGCATAACCAATACTAAAACCGCAGGTAGAGCCCTTGCGCAAAAGCAATGTGCTCGCGATATTGAAAAAAGTCTACTCACTTAGCTGGCAACTGCACCAAACGGCTGGGCAGAACGCCCATTTCCTGCATTTTCTTGCCTGCGAACGCATCGATGCGACGCTACGCCATAATAGTTGGCGGACAAACGCGAGAGAAAGCAAACACATGGCACAGACCACGACAGATACCGCCGCCAGCACCGTCTCCGGCGCCGGCGCCGCCAGCTCGTTCTCGGGCGGCACGGGAACCGAAGCCGAATTCGGCTCGCTCGGCGCGCTCTCCCCTACCTGGTGGGAGCCCGAGGACGGCAGCGAGCCCGAACCGTGGCTTACGCCCGACCAGGCCTTCGAGCGCTTCTTTGAATGGACGAGCGACCGCGGCATTGAGCTGTGGGATCACCAAGAAGAGGCCCTCATGGACCTGGCCGCCGGCGATCACGTCATTTTGGGCACGCCGACCGGATCGGGCAAGTCGCTCGTCGCGCTGGGCATGCTCTTTATGGGCATGGCGCAGGGCAAACGCTGTTATTACACGGCTCCTATCAAGGCTCTGGTCAGCGAGAAGTTTTTCGACCTGGTACAGGTGCTCGGCCGCGATAACGTGGGCATGATCACCGGCGACACGCATATCAACACCAAGGCGCCCGTCATCTGCTGCACGGCAGAGATCCTTGCCAACGACGCACTGCGCGAGGGCGAAGATGCCGACGTGGGCTGCGTAGCCATGGACGAGTTCCACTACTTTGCCGACCCCGGCCGCGGTTGGGCCTGGCAGGTGCCGCTGCTCACCCTGCCCCACACGCAATTCATGCTCATGAGCGCCACGCTCGGCGATGTCACTGCCATCGCCGCCTCACTCGAGGAGCACACCGGCGCTGCTTGCGACTTGGTTGTCGACGCCCCGCGTCCTGTTCCGCTGAGCTACGACTATGTGACGACCTCCCTCGAGGGCACGGTCGAGCTCGCCATGCGCCGCGGCGAGGCCCCGCTCTATATCGTGCACTTTAGCCAGGATGCCGCCCTTGCGACGGCGCAGTCGCTCGCCAATTTTGGCATCGCCAGCAAGGAGCAGCGTGAGGCCATCAAGGAAGCGGCAAAGGGAACGAGCTTCTCCACGGCCTTTGGCAAGATCCTCAAGCGCTTGCTCGGCTGCGGCGTCGGCGTGCACCATGCTGGCATGTTGCCGCGCTATCGTCTGCTGGTCGAGCGCTTGGCGCAGCAGGGCCTACTGCCCGTCATTTGCGGCACCGACACACTCGGCGTCGGCATCAACGTGCCCATCCATACCGTGGTGCTCACCGCGCTCACCAAGTTTGACGGCTACAAAATGCGTCGCCTGCGCGCCCGCGAGTTCCATCAGATCGCCGGTCGCGCCGGTCGCTCTGGCTTTGATACCGAGGGCATGGTCATCGCCGAGGCCCCGGAGCACGAGATCGAGAACGCCAAGCTCATGGCCAAGGCGGGCGATGACCCCAAGAAGCTCCGCAAGATCAAAAAGAAGAAGGCCCCCGAGGGCTTTGTCACCTGGAACAAGCAGACCTTTGAGCGCCTGATCGAGACGCAGCCCGAAACGCTCAAGCCACGCCTTCGCATCACACACTCCATGGTGATTAGCGTGGTCGAGCAGGGCGGCGACGCTCGCGCCCGCGTGCACGACCTCATCGAGACGAGCTTGCAGGCCCCCGAGGAAAAGGCCAAGCTCGAGGTTCGCGCCGACGAGATCTTCGCAACGCTCATCGACTCCGGCATCGTCGTGCGCACCGAGGTGCCGCCCGCACCCGACGCTCCGGCTGACGCCGCGCCGGACATCGACTACGCGCTGACGGTCGACCTGCCCGAGGACTTTGCCCTCGATCAGCCGCTCTCACCGTTCTTGCTTGCCGCGTTGGAGCTGCTCGACCCCGAGAGTGAGACCTATACCATGGATCTGATCTCGATGGTCGAGGCTACGCTCGAGGATCCCAAGCAGGTGCTGCGCGCACAGGAGCGCGCAGCACGTGATCGTGCTATGGCCGAGATGAAGGCCGACGGCATCGAGTATGAGGAGCGTCTGGAACGCATCCAAGACGTCACGTACGAAAAGCCGCTCGAGGATTTGCTCGACGCCGCTTTTGACAAGTACTGCCAGGAAGTACCTTGGGCAAACGACTATCAGCTCTCTCCCAAGAGTGTTCTGCGCGATATGCTGGAAAGCGCGAGCGATTTTAAGGGCTACATTCAAAAGCTCGGCATCGCCCGCTCCGAGGGCATTTTACTGCGCTACCTGGCAGAGGCCTACCGTTCACTCGACCGTACCGTGCCCATCGAGAAGCGCGACGAGCGCCTGCGCGACATTATCTCGTGGCTGGGCTTTGTGGTGCGCTCGGTGGACTCGAGCCTGGTGGACGAGTGGGAAAACGCCGGCAACCCGGCAGCCCTCGATGCTGCGCCTCCGCAGGGCATCGACGAGGTCGTGGCGGACCGCCGCGGCTGCACGCTGTTGGTGCGCAACGCACTCTTCCGCCGCGTGACCCTTGCCGCCCGCGAGCACGTTCGCGACTTGGGCGAGCTCGACGACGACTGGGGCATGAGCGATATCCGCTGGCAAAAAGCACTCGACGCTTACCACGAGCAGCACGAGGAAATCCTCACCGACGGAGATGCCCGCAGCGCCGCGATGTTTTCCATCGACGAATCCGACGAGAAGACCGCGCACGTGTGGCACGTGCACCAGATTTTTGCCGACGAGGATGGCGACCACGACTTTGGCATCATGGGCGATGTCGACCTGGATGCCACGCAAGACGGCGGCGAGGTCATCTTCAAAAACTACCGCGTCGGCTTTATCGAGGACCTGCTCGAGGACTAGCCGGGCACAATGGAACGAAACGAAGCGGGGCCGCTGGCAACATCGCCAGCGGCCCCGCTTTTGCACTATATGCTATGCCTTACTCGGCATCCTCGACCTCATACGAATCTGCCTCGGCTGGCTCATCGTTTGTCTCTGTCGCAGTCCCACGTGCCTCGTCAAACGCCGCCTTCATGGTCTTGTTGCCCCACGTGAGCTTGCGAATGGTAAGCTCATCGGCCTTGTTGTGGGCCAGACGCAGATTCTCGGTACTGCGACGCAGATCATCCTTGGTCTTCTCGAGCTGCTTAATGGCAGCATCAATCTCCTTGATCGCCGACTCGAACTGCTTGCTCGCCAAGTTGTAGTTGCGAGAGAAGCCGTCCTTGAACTTCTCCATCTTGGCTTCGAAGTTCGTGACGTCGATATTCTGCTGCTTGTACTCCGCTAGCTCCTGCTTATAGCGCAGCGAACCCATGGCGGCGTTGCGCAGCAGCGTAATCATGGGAATGAAAAAC
>JAXIZX010000179.1:0-3709 GCA_036303765.1 Collinsella sp.
CATGTTCGTTTGTCGCCCAAGGAGGGTCAGTTATGTCCAAAGTTTGCGAAGTTTGCGGTAAGCACCCCGTTGCCGGTCGCTCCATCAGCCACTCTCACCGCGTCACCAACCGTAAGTTCTGCCCCAACATCCAGCGCGTCTACGTCGTCGTCGATGGTCACCGTCGCAAGATGAACGTTTGCTCCACCTGCCTCAAGTCTGGCAAGGTTGCGCGCTCCTAAATAAGGTCTTACCAACAAGTACCTCGGACTCTCCGGGTCAAAGACCTCGCGTTCATATAGAACTTACCAAAGGCGCCCTCCCCTACGGAGGGCGCCTTTTTGCACTCATTGGGGACAGACTTATATGAGGGTTTGCAGATGTCAAAGGGATCATAGCGCAGCTGGTATGCCTTGTAACTAACGGTACGCCTCGAGCGAGTCGGACGCACCTTACACGGGATTGAAATGGATGTAATCGAGTAGCTGCACCGCCTGTGTGTCCGACTCAACCGCGACCCGCGAATAGCGGTTATCAAACAGATGTCCCGTTTTCCCATTGAAATACTCATGAGAGTCTGTCCCCAATGAGCGGGGCGATGCAGCAGGCAGATAGTTTTAGTTGAATCGTTTCATTTAGTTGAAGCGTTTTAGTGTGCCTTTTACGGGAATCTTACCGTTCGCCGAATAATTTCTTGCTATCATGCAAGGCGTAGGGTAAATCTCCGATCGCAAGGAGACGCAAATGGTGAAAAAGTCACCGGAAAACACTACTCCCGCAATTGTGGACAACGTAGAGGCGCTTGAGGCTAAGCTCGCTCAGATGCGAGAGGCCCAGGCGCTTTTTGCTACGTACACGCAGGAGCAGGTCGACAAGATCTTCTATGAGGCCGCCATGGCCGCCAACAAGGCTCGTATCCCGTTGGCGAAGATGGCCATCGAGGAGACCGGCCGCGGCGTTCTTGAGGACAAGGTCATCAAGAACCACTACGCCGCAGAGTACATCTACAACGCTTACAAGAACACCAAGACCTGTGGTGTCCTGGAGCGCGACGAGGCTTACGGCATCACCAAGATCGCCGAGCCCATCGGCATCGTGGGCGCCGTCATCCCGACGACCAACCCCACCTCTACCGCAATCTTCAAGACGCTGATCAGCCTGAAGACCCGCAATGCCATCATCATCTCCCCGCACCCGGCTGCCGCCAAGTGCACCATCGCCGCTGCCAAGCTCGTGCTTGACGCCGCCGTCAAGGCCGGCGCCCCCGAGGGCATCATCGGCTGGGTCGATGTCCCCTCCATCGAGCTGACCAACATGGTCATGCGCGACGTCGACATCATCCTCGCCACCGGTGGCCCGGGCATGGTCAAGGCCGCTTACTCCTCGGGCAAGCCCGCCCTGGGCGTTGGCGCCGGTAACACCCCGGTCGTCATCGACGACACCGCCGACGTGCTGCTCGCCGTCAACTCCATCATCCACTCCAAGACCTTCGACAATGGCATGATCTGCGCTTCCGAGCAGTCCGTGACTGTCATCGACAGCATCTATGACCAGGTTAAGGCCGAGTTCCAGAAGCGCGGCTGCTACTTCGTCAAGCAGGGTGCCGAGATGGAGGCCCTGCGTGCCGCCATGTTCAAGAACGGCGCTCTCGATCACCGCATCCCCGGCATGGCCGCTGCCAAGATCGCCGAGCTCGCCGGCATCGAGGTTCCCGCCAAGACCAAGATCCTGATCGCCGAGGTCACCTCCACCGACCCCGCCAAGGAGGAGTTCTCCCACGAGAAGCTCTCCCCGGTCCTGGCCATGTACCACGCCAAGGACTTCCAGGAGGCCGTCGACAAGGCCGAGCACCTGGTGCTCGCCGGTGGCCCGGGCCACACCGCCTCTCTGTACGTGCACCCCGCCCAGGCCGAGAAGATCAGCCTGTTCGAGCACGTCATGAAGGCCTGCCGTATCGTCATCAACACCCCGTCCTCGCACGGCGGCATCGGTGACCTGTACAACTTTGGCATGAAGCCGTCTCTGACCCTGGGCTGCGGCTCCTGGGGCGGCAACTCCGTCTCCGAGAACGTTGGGGTGAAGCACTTGATCAACGTTAAGACTGTGGCCGAGCGCCGTGAGAACATGCTGTGGTTCCGCGCTCCCGAGAAGGTCTACTTCAAGAAGGGTTCCACGCCCGTCGCCCTCGACGAGCTGGGCAATGTCATGGGCAAGAAGCGCGCCTTCATCGTCACCGACCAGTTCCTCTTCAAGAATGGCAACACCCGCGCCATCGAGACCAAGCTCGACGAGATGGGCATCGCCCACGACTGCTTCTACGACGTCGAGCCCGATCCGTCGCTGCAGTGCGCACGTCGCGGCGCCAAGCAGATGGCTCTCTTTGAGCCGGACGTCATCATTGCCGTCGGCGGTGGCTCCGCTATGGACGCCGGCAAGATCATGTGGATGATGTACGAGCACCCCGAGTGCAAGTTTGAGGACATGGCCATGGACTTCATGGACATCCGCAAGCGTATCTTCACCTTCCCCGAGATGGGCAAGAAGGCCTACTTCGTCGCCGTCCCGACCTCTTCGGGCACCGGTTCCGAGTGCACGCCGTTCGCCATCATCACCGACAAGGAGACCGGCATCAAGTGGCCACTCGCCGACTACGCGCTGCTCCCCAACATGGCTATCGTTGACGCCGACAACTGCATGACCGCCCCGCGCGGCTTGACCGCTGCCTCCGGCATCGACGTCATGACCCACGCCATCGAGTCCTACGTCTCCATCATGGCTTCCGACTACACCAAGGGCCTCTCCGAGCGCGCTGCCAAGCTCGTCTTTGAGAACCTGCCCTCCAGCTTCACGAACGGCGCCAAGGACCCGCACGCCCGCGAGGAGATGCACAACGCCTCCTGCATGGCCGGCATGGCCTTCGCCAACGCCTTCCTGGGCCTCAACCACTCCATGGCCCACAAGCTCGGCGCTTTCCATCACCTGCCCCACGGCATCGCTAACGCCGTCATCCTGACCCGCGTTATGCGCTACAACGCCGCCGAGGCTCCCGTCAAGATGGGTACCTTCTCCCAGTATCCTTACCCCAACGCGCTGCACAACTACGCCGAGATGGCCAAGTACTGCGGCATCGAGGGCAAGGACGACAAGGAGGTCTTCGAGAACTTCATCACGAAGCTCGAGGAGCTCAAGGACTTCATCGGCGTCAAGAAGACCATCGCCGACTACGGTGTTGACGAGCAGTACTTCCTCGACACCCTCGACGAGATGACCGAGCAGGCATTCAACGACCAGTGCACCGGCGCCAACCCGCGCTACCCGCTCATGAGCGAGATCAAGGAGCTCTACCTGGACGCCTACTACGGCCGCGAGCCTCAGGACTACGCCGTCTGCTAGTTTTAGCACGGTTTTTAACGGCGGGGGTGCACGGGTGTTTCACACACCCCCGCCGTCACTTCTATCGCATCGTTGAAAGGATGCAACCATGCTGCTACCCGATTCCAAGACCGAGCTCGTCCGCCGTGGCAACAAGGTCGTTTACGACCTGGGCGACAAGATCGTCAAGGTCTTTAACGAGACCAAGCCTGTCTCTGACGTGTTCAACGAGGCTTTGAATCTTGCCCGCATCAATGAGTGCGGCATCCGCAGCCCCAAGGCTCTCGAGGTTTCCCAGCTCGAGAACGCCAACGGCTGGGCGCTCGTGACCGAGAAGGTTCCGGGCACCACCCTTGCC
>JAXIZX010000180.1:0-2451 GCA_036303765.1 Collinsella sp.
CGACAACTCCACCCGTACCCGCTTCTCCTTCGCCTCCGCCTGCAACTTCCTCGGCCTCGAGGAGCAGGTCCTCGACGAGAAGAAGTCCCAGATCGCCCATGGCGAGACGGTCCGTGAGACGGCCAACATGGTCTCCTTCATGGCCGACGTCATCGGCATCCGCGACGACATGTACATCGGCAAGGGCGACGCCTATATGGCCGAGGTCTCCGAGTCTGTCCAGCAGGCTTACGAGGACGGCGTTCTGGATCACCGTCCCACGCTCATCTCCCTGCAGTCCGACTCCGATCACCCCACGCAGTCCTCTGCCGACATGCTCTACCTCATCAACGAGTTTGGCGGCCTCGAGAACCTCAAGGGCAAGAAGGTTGCCGTCACCTGGGCCTATTCGCCCTCTTACGGCAAGCCGCTGTCCTGCCCGCAGTCGCTGATCAGCCTGCTGCCCCGCTTTGGCATGGACGTCACCCTGGCTCACCCCGAGGGCTACGACCTCATGCCCGAGGTCGTCGAGCGCGCCAAGGGCTATGCCGCCGAGTCCGGCACCACCTTTAAGCAGGTCAACACCATGGCCGAGGCCTTCGAGGGCGCCGACATCGTGATCCCCAAGAGCTGGGCTCCGTTTGCCGCCATGGAGAAGCGTACCAACCTGTACGCCGAGGGCGACGACGCCGGCATCGCAGCGCTCGAGAAGGAGCTGCTCGCCCAGAACGCCACCCATCAGGACTGGTGCTCCACGACCGAGCTCATGGAGAAGACTGCCAACGGCCAGGACACCATCTTTATGCACCCGCTGCCCGCCGACATCTCCGGTGTCTCCTGCGAGCACGGCGAGGTTAACGCCGACGTCTTCGACATGCACCGCGTGGGCATGTACAAGGAGGCCAGCTACAAGCCGTACGCCATCGCAGCCATGATGTTCCTGCAGAAGGTTGCCGATCCCGCCGCTACCCTCAAGGCCCTCGACGAGCGCAACACCGCCCGTTGGCTCCAGGCCTAAAGCCGGGTTGAGGTAAGCCATGTAAAGGGGGCGCTCTGCCAACCGGCGGGGTGCCCCTTTTTTGCATCGCGGGCGTGCGGGATAAGCGCTTTCGATGTGGATACCCGCGGCGCGAGTTATGGGTACGATGGTTTCAGGGGAGGTATCACCATGAAACTTGGATGCGTCATTATGGCTTCGGGCGAGGGCAAGCGGTTTGGCTCTAACAAGATGCTTGCCGATATCTATGGCGAGCCGCTGATTGCCCGGACCATCGATTCGGTTCCCCGGGGCTTTGACGTCGTGGTTTCGACGCGTTGGCCCGAGGTCGCTCAGATTTGCGAGGACAAGCATTGCCCGTGCGTGCTGCACGATGGCGAGCTGCGCAGCGAAAGCGTCCGTGCGGGCCTTTCGTGGGGAGTCGAACGCAACTGGAAAGGTTGCCTCTTTTTGCCGGGCGACCAGCCGCTCGTGAGTTCGGATTCTTTTGAGGCTATGGTTCGTGCATTTGACGAGCGTGGCCGCAAACATCCGGTGCGTCTTGCGTGCAACGGTGAGCCTTCGAGTCCGGTGCTCTTTCCGGCGGAACTGTTCGATGCACTTATGTGTCTTGAGGGCAAGGACGGCGGGGGCTCGATTCTCAAAGGTCGCGTCGACGTTACGCTGGTCGAAGCGCGTGCCTACGAGCTGTGGGACGTCGATACCGTCAAGGGACAGCGACGCATAGCGGAGCATATCGCGGCCTGCTCGTATTTTGATCGCGTGGCCAACTGTATGAATCGATAAGGAGCAACATGATCATCATCAAAAACGGCGCGCTCGTGACGCCACAGGGGCTTCGCCGCGCCGATCTTGCCATGGAGGGCGACAAGATCGTGCGGATTGCCGTGGCGATTGAGCCGGGCGCCGACGATACCGTCGAGGACGCCGCGGACTGCTGGGTGTTTCCCGGCTTTATCGACGGCCACACGCACATGCAGTGCTGGACTGGCATGGATTGGACAGCCGATAGCTTTGAAACCGGCACGCGTGCGGCTGCCTGCGGCGGCACGACGACCATCGTGGACTACGCGACGGCCGATCGCGGCGTGACCATGCCCGATGCCTTGGCCGAGTGGCATCGCCGTGCCGACGGAACCTGCACGGCCAACTACGCCTTTCATATGGCACTCGCCGAGTGGAATGAACGCAACCGCGCCGATCTTTCGGCTATGCGCGAGGCGGGCGTATCGTCGTTTAAGACCTACTTTGCCTACGATCATTTGCGCCTGGACGATGCCGAGACGCTCGAGGTGTTGGAGGAGCTCAAGCGCGTGGGCGGTATCCTGTGCGTGCATTGCGAGAACGGCACGTTGGTGAATGAACTGCAGAAGCGCGTGTACGAGCAGGGGGTTCATGGGCCCGAGGGGCATGCGCTCAGCCGTCCGGACGTGTGTGAGGCCGAGGCCGTGAGCCGCCTGCTGTATCTGGCGCAC
>JAXIZX010000181.1:0-5326 GCA_036303765.1 Collinsella sp.
GCGCTCGCCTTGGTAAAGACCACGACCAGGTTGGCGACGTACACGATGGAGGTCAGGGTCTGCGTCATGTAGTTCACAAACGCCATGACCTGGCCCTGCGTAAGCTCGCCCACGTTGACCTGGATGCCGCCCACCCACAGGATGGCGCACACGCCCAGGTTCATCACCAAAAACGTGACGGGATTAAGGATTGACGAGAGCTTGCCCA
This sequence comes from Collinsella sp., assembly GCA_036303765.1. GTDB lineage: Bacteria > Actinomycetota > Coriobacteriia > Coriobacteriales > Coriobacteriaceae > Collinsella. Next base: position 209 of record JAXIZX010000181.1, read on the forward strand.
CCGCGATGGCGGTATTGGCCTGGTCATCGGCGGCTTGGGCAAAGCGCTCGCGCTCGTGATCTTCGCGTACAAAGGCGCGAACCACGCGGGCGCCCGAAAGCCCCTCGCGGCAAATGAGCGCGATGCGGTCGAGCTTTGCCTGCAGCTGCTTGTAGTACGGAATGCAGCGCGCCATGACAAACCAAAACACCAGGCCAATGGCGGGCGTGCAAATCAAAAAGATCATGCCGAGCTTAAGGTCGATGGCAAGGGCCGCGCACATAGAGCCTACCGCCAAGAAGGGCCAGCGGATGAGCATGCGCACGCCCAACGCCACGGCAAGCTGGACCTGGTTGACGTCGTTGGTGATGCGGGTGATGAGCGACGGCGTGCCAAAGCGGTCAAGCTCGGCATAGCTCAGCTTGTTGATGTGCTGGTAGAGCGCACCACGGATATCGGTGCCCATGCCCTGCGAGGTCAGCGCCGCCATCTTTTGGCAGACGAGCGTAAACGAAATGCCGATCACAGCCATGGCGCCAAGCAGCATACCGTAGTGGACGACGGCGTTGACATCGTGTGCGCCAATACCTTTATCGATCATCTGCGCAATCACCAGCGGCGTAAGCAGGTCAAAGATCACTTCGATCAGCTTACACGCAGGGCCAACCACCATATACCGGCGAAACTTACCACCAAAACGCCTAAGCAGCTCAATCATATTAAGGCGCTCCCTATCATCATCTCTCTTCAATCTGATTCATGATAGTACGGCGAGCCTTGAAGATGCGTAAGCAACTCATCACGGATGTAAGAGCGACGGTCACTAACGCCCAAGGCACGTAGCCGTCGATGTTTTGGCAAAGCCAGCGAGCACCACTAGGCACGGGATTGAATTGTTCAGCTAAACGCGCCTTTACGGGTGATTTTTGGACGACGGGGCCCGGCCGGCGGCGAGGTGTTTGGTAGTCGAGCGATCCCGCAGGCAAAGCCGAGGACCAGCGAGACACCAAATACCTCGCCGCCGGCCGGGCCATGTCGCGGCACCAAAAAGCGCCTGCGCACTCGATGGATTCGGATGCCCGACAGAGGCTCCTTATGGCTGCTTCCTTCCGGACCTGACCAGATTCGGAACATGTCGTCATCCGAACCCATCGAACGCGCTAGGCGCTCGATATATATTACCCGCTCCCGCCCAGTGGAGCAAGATGCCCCGCGGTCAAAGGGAAAACCACATGAGTGCACGGCAGCAAAAAGGCGCGGTCGCAAGTATGCGACCGCGCCCCATCAGTTGCTTCGCAGAGAGCATTCAAGCGTTGCGTAAGCGCTGGGAAGCGAAACGTCGTTCGACATCAACGCTGTTAGTGATTACGGCGCTTAAGGATAATGCCGGCAGCGCAAACGGCTGCACCGGCTACGACCAGCCCAATGACGGGCAGAATTGAGAAGGTATCGCCCGTCATCGGCATGGTGCCCTTCTCGTCCTTCGTCGTCTTGACGGGCTTCTTATCGCTCGGCTTAGTGGGTTTAGCCTCGGGCTCGGGCTTAGGCTCGGGGGCAGCAACCGTGTAGGTAACCGTCGGAACCGGGAACTCATACGCATCGCCGCGCATGCCGTTGCCGTCAATGGGCTGCAGGATTGCGCTCTCGTTGACCTTAAGAGTATGAGTACCGGGCTCGGTAGGCACGTTAACCAAGCGCTCGCTGTACTCGAGCACGACGGGTTTGCTCGGAGATGCAGCCTCGCTCAGCGTAAGCTTGAGCATCTCCTGGTCGCCATTCACGTATTCCAAGGTGAACCTATAGGAGCCGTTCGCAAGCTTGCCAAAGCCGTAGACACCGTCGTCGATTTTCTCGGGGGCAAGCTTCTCGCCGTTGGCGGTCAGACTGATCTTGGCGGGATCATTGACAAAGTCAAAGTCAGCGCCAATAAAGTCCTCGACCGTCGAGCCGGCGGCAATCTTGTCAACAAGCTTAGCCTTGATATCGGCAAAGTCAGTGTCGAGCTGACCATTGTTGGAATTCCTGGTGAGGTACTGCAGGAATACCTAGCCATCAAAGTCGGCGGCGTTCTTGTAGTAAACGTTCATGTCGTAGCCGGCCTTGACCATCGACTGGAAGGTATCATCCGTGCTCCAGAAGGCAACATCGATGTTGCAGGGAGCGGTAACATCGATGGGAATAGGATTCGTGGTTCCGGCATCGGCTGCCTCAGCGGTGTACTCGTAGTCGTACTGAGCCCAGTTTTTGTCGGAATTCTGGTACTGATCGCGATAGTAGGCGAGATACTCACCGAGCTTCTCGGGGCTCTTCATGGCCTGCGAGAAAATGAAGTTCGAGCCGTCAGAGAACTTCTTCCAGGCGTTATTGGTATGGTACTCGCGGGACTGCCACTCCCAGATGCCACCCATGAAGTTCTTGCCACCCTCAACTTTTCCAAACGACCTCGTATACGGGGTGGCGTAATCGCCATTCTTGCAGTAAAGGTAGGTTGCACCGTCGCTGATCAGGATGACGTGCTTGTTCTCGGCCTTAACGGCAGTGTCCGCGTCAAGAATGCTCTTGGCAGCAAGAAGGCCAGCGTCCATGTTGGTGCCGGAGCGAACGCTCGAATTCATTGCAGCAAGAATGTCATCATAACCCGTGACGACGTCGGTCAACTGCTGCTGGATGTTGCCCTTCTTGTTGAAGAGGACTACGCCGACCTTGATGTCCAGACCATCATCCTTGGCCTTCTGGCTAATCTGGCTCAGGAACCCCTTGGCCTGGTTGTAGATGTCCATCTGCGCAGAGGCGCCGGACTTATCGAGCACAAACACAACGTCGGACGGCTCGGCCTCGCGCTTGCCCGGGAACGAAAGCGTGACCCTTGTCTCCAGATTCTCGTCAAGCTCGGTCGCCATCTTCTGATTCTGCTCCAACGCGGACGATTGTCCGGCGTCCCCTGCGGCATCGTCTGCGAATGACATGGTCGCCGGGGTGGCCATGCCTAACGTCAGCGCCAACACCACACCAACCGTAGCCGCGCGCTTAAGCGCACCTCCCAATCTGCACATCCTAGCTCCTTTCATTCACTTCCCGTTTACAGACGGGTGGATACGAAACCAGTGATATGACAATAGTATAGACCGTAAAATGCCAGCGTCATTAACGTATATTTACAAATAACGAGCTAGACAGGCAAATCAAATTGGATATTTATATCTATATGCGACCAAGATCGTATGCTCGGGCAGCCCCCTCGCCTGCGCACGCCAAATTGGCTACAGCCTCCTGCATGCCAAGCGCATCCTCAAGGCTCATGGGCTTGCGGCAGGCCGGCAGAACCAGATCGACACCCTGCCCATACACCGCATCCAGGTTGTCAGCGCGACCGCCCACGACGGCGGCTACCGGCTTGCCATATCGCTTGGCGCGACGCGCCACGCCCACCGGTGCCTTTCCAGCGGCGGACTGTTCATCCATATTGCCCTCGCCCGTAATGACCAGGTCGACATCGCGCACGCGCTCGTCAAACCCCACGAGGTCGAGCACGGTTTCTACGCCCGAGCGCAACTCGGCGCCGAGAGCCAACAGCGCTGCTCCCAGACCACCGGCGGCACCAGCGCCGGGCACACCGAGCACCGAGCCGAACGTCCGTGCACCCTCGGGTGCACACAGCAGCCCTTGGGCCCGTGCCTCGGCAATTGCCGCGTCGAGCAAGCGACCGTAGCCGACCACCCAGCTGTCGTGCCTGCGCAGCGCCTCGGCATCATCCGCCGGAAGGCCCTTCTGTCCGCCAAACACCGCCAGTGCGCCTCGACGTCCCACGAGCGGATTCTCGACATCGGAAAGCACGACGATACGAGCGCCGTTCAGTGCCCGAAGCGCTGGCGCCAAATCAACGCTCGCCACCTGCTCAAGGCCGGCAAGACCGGGGGCGACATCGCAGCCCTGATCATCGACCACACGCGCGCCCAGCGCCTGCAGCATGCCGGCGCCGCCATCGTTGGTGGCACTGCCGCCCAGACCAATATAGATAGTCTTTGCCCCGGCACGAACCGCACGGAGCATCAGCTCACCCACGCCATAGGTTGTGGCCGCCAACGCCGCCGACTCCGTGCAGGGCGAGTACCCAATACCCGCCGCCTCGGCCATCTCAATTACAGCCGAATCGCGCTCGCCGTCCACCAGCATCCGGGCAGACACGCGGTCGCCCAAGGGGCCTGCAACCTCGCAGGTCACAAGCTCACCACCGCAGGCGGCAACGGCGTCGAGCGTTCCCTCGCCACCATCTGCCAGCGGCAATGTGCACGCCTCGGCATCGGGCCACACGCGGCGTACACCCTCGACAACCGCCGCCTCCGCCTGTGCACTCGAAACGCTACCCTTAAAGGAATCAATCGCCAGCAGCACACGGCGGGGCCGACGGCACACGGGACCAAAGTCAACCGCCTCAACGGCAGCATCTTCGGCACACGCGAGCGCCTCGGCATGAGCGGTATGCGCCTCAAGATCGGCCCCACAACCGCAGCCAGCAGCATCGGTGCCACGAAGCCCACTAAAATAGCCACTCAACACCTCGCGACACTCATCCGCCAGCACGCCGGCATGTACGTTAAACCGATGATTCAGGCGCGAATCGGCATTCAGGTCATACAGCGAACCCAGTGCGCCCGCCTTGGCATCAGCCGCGCCATACACGCAGCGCCCCACGCGCGCGTTAACCATAAGCCCCGCGCACATACAGCAGGGCTCGAGCGTCACGTAGACCGTGCAATCGGAAAGACGCCAGCGACCGAGCGACCGAGCGGCAGCGCACAGGGCCGCGAACTCTGCATGCGCCGAAGGGTCCTGATCGAGCTCGCGACGATTATGCGCCCGCGCGACAATCTCACCCGCGCGCACCACCACGGCACCAATCGGTACCTCGCCCACCTCAGCGGCGGCGCGCGCCTCCGCCAGTGCCTCGCGCATGAACTTCTCGTCGATTTCGGTGATCGTCATCGTTCGCCTTCCCTGCTGCAAATTCAAAACGATGCTATCATTACGACTCACGGAGAGATGGCAGAGCGGTTGAATGCGGCGGTCTTGAAAACCGTTGAGCGCGAGAGCGTTCCGGGGGTTCGAATCCCCCTCTCTCCGCCACTTCTAGTGATGCAC
>JAXIZX010000182.1:0-3541 GCA_036303765.1 Collinsella sp.
CCAATGCGGTTGGGGCCGGCGCCCAGGATCATCGCCTTGGGCTTGTCCGCCGGCGTGGTCTCGTCGGGAGCCACGCACTTCTTGGCATCCGGGCTCGTGCGGTAGATGTTCTCGTAGGTCTTGTAGTGGTACTCCGTGGCGCTCGAGAACTCCGCAGCGCAGGTATCGACCGTCTTCATGCTGGGAACCACACCCAGACCCTTGCGGTAGGCGCGCACAAAGCGCTCATCGGAGCCGGTCAGCGCGGCAATCTCGGCGTCGCTCGTGCCGTACTGCTTGAGCAGGCGCATCGCGTCGGCGTCGATATCCTCCACACGCAGGCCGCGGATGCTCTCCTGAACCTGCACCATGTCGTTGATACGGTTGAGGTACCACGGATCGATACCGCAAATAGCGTGGATACGCACGATGTCCCAGCCGCGGCGCAGGGCTTCGACCACAAAGAAAATGCGGTGCTCGGTCGGGGTGGCCACAGCCTGGGCGAGCTCGTCGTCGCTCAGCTTGTCGGCACCCTCCTTGCCACCGGCGCAAATGCCCTGATGGCCGTCCTCCAGCGAGCGCATGGCCTTGCCGAAGGCCTCCTCAAAGGTGCGGCCGATCGCCATGATCTCGCCTACGGCCTTCATGCGCGTGGTGAGCGTGGGGTCGGTACCCTTGAACTTCTCGAAGGCAAAGCGCGGCACCTTAACGACGCAGTAGTCGATCGTGGGCTCAAAGCAGGCGGGCGTGGCCTTGGTGATGTCGTTGACGATTTCGTCGAGCGTATAGCCCACAGCCAGGCGCGCGGCGGCCTTAGCGATGGGAAAACCCGTGGCCTTGGAGGCCAGCGCGGACGAACGGCTCACGCGCGGGTTCATCTCGATGACGATCAAGCGACCGGTGTTGGGGTTCACGGCAAACTGCACGTTGGAGCCACCGGTCTCGACGCCGATCTTCTCCAGAATGGCGAGCGAGGCCACGCGCATGCGCTGATACTCCAGGTCGGAGAGGGTTTGCGCCGGCGCCACGGTGATGGAGTCGCCGGTATGCACACCCATGGGGTCGAGGTTCTCGATGGAGCACACGATGATGCCGTTGCCGGCGTGGTCACGCATGACCTCCATCTCATACTCTTTCCAGCCCTCGATGGATTCCTCGACCAGCACCTCGTGGGCGGGCGAAAGCTCCAAGCCCTGGCTCACGATGGAGACGAGCTCCTCGTGGGTGTGAGCGATGCCGCCGCCGGCGCCGCCGAGGGTAAAGCTCGGGCGCAGTACGCAGGGATAGCCCACGCGCTCGGCGATAGCCTCGGCGTCGGCCACGCTGTAGGCATAGCCCGAGCGCGCGACCTCCAGGCCAATCTCGGCCATGGCCTCGTTAAAGAGCTTGCGGTCCTCGCCGCGCTCGATAGCGGCCAGGTCGCAGCCGATCATCTCGACGCCATACTTGTCGAGCGTGCCGTCTTTCGCCAGCTCGACGGCGGCGTTCAGACCGGTCTGGCCGCCCAGCGTGGGCAGCAGCGCGTCCGGGCGCTCTTTCTTGATTACGCGCTCGATAAACTCAGCGGTGATGGGCTCGACATAGGTTCGGTCGGCAAGACCCGGGTCGGTCATGATGGTCGCCGGGTTGGAGTTGACCAGGATGACCTCAAAGCCATCCTCCTTGAGCACCTTGCAGGCCTGGGCGCCGGAGTAGTCGAACTCACAGGCCTGGCCAATAACGATGGGACCCGAACCAATGACGAGGATGCGCTTGATGTCAGTACGTTTCGGCATGTTAGTTCTCCTCGGTCTCGGTCGCGGCGGTCTCGGCAAAATTCCAGCCGGCAAGGCGGTCCTTCGCGGTGTCGATGTCCAGGTAGTTCTCCTCGCCGTCCATGAGTCGCGTAAAGGCGGTAAAGAGATAGTGGGCATCGGTGGGGCCGGGCGAGGCCTCGGGGTGGTACTGGACCGAGAAGCACGGGGCATCGAGCAGCTGGATGCCCTCGGCGGTGCCGTCGTTGAGGTTCACGTGCGTCAGGCGAATGCGGCCGAAGCGCTCGTTCATCACGACCGGCGCGATGCCGCGACGCACCCAGGCGCGTAGGTCGCCGTCGGCCTCATGCTCGGTCTCGCCGCCGGAAAGCTCCGGGATCAGTTTGCCCAGACTTGGGAACAGCAGGCCAAAGCCGTGGTTTTGCGCGGTGATCTCCACGCGACGGCTCACCAGGTTCATAACCGGCTGGTTACCGCCACGGTGACCGAATTTAAGCTTTTCCATTTGGGCGCCACACGCCAAGCTGATCATCTGGTGACCGAGGCAAATGCCAAAGACCGGCACCTTGCCGATCAGCTGCTGCACCTGCTCATAGGTCTCCACCACGGCATCGGGGTCGCCGGGGCCGTTGGATAAAAAGACGCCGTCGGGATTCATGTCGAGCACCTCACTCGCGGGCGTATCCCACGGCACGACAGTAAGGTCGCAGCCGGCGCGGACGAGGCCCTCCAGAATGCCGCGCTTGACGCCGCAGTCGTAGGCGACCACGTTGTGGCGGGCGGGGGCGGCAGGGGCAAGCGCAAAGTCATGCGTAGCGGGCAGGTCGGCAGCTGCAAACTCGTGGGGCTCAGGGCAGCTCACGGTCTTGACCAGGTTCTCGCCCACCAGCGTCGGCGCTGCGGCCAGACGCTCGGCAAGCTCGACGACGTCAAAGATTTCCGTCGAGATAATGCCCATCTTGGAGCCGTTGTCGCGCAGGTGGCGCACAAGAGCGCGGGTGTCGACGCCCTCGATAGCGACGATGCCGTGGGCACGCAGGTACTCCGGCACGCTGACGGCCGAGCGCCAGTTGGAAGGCGTGACGCACATGTCGCGGACGATCATGCCGCGCATAGCCGGAGCGCTCGCGGGGCGGGCGGTATCACCGGGGAAGGCCGACTGGACGTCGGTCTCGTCGATGCCGTAGTTACCGATCTGCGGATAGGTCATGGTTACGATTTGGCCGGCATAGCTCGGGTCGGTCATGACCTCAAAGTAGCCCTCAAGCGAGGTGTTGAAGCAGACCTCGCCGGTCGCGGTACCCTCGGCACCGCATGCACGGCCATAAAAAATGGTCCCATCCTCAAGGTACAGGATGCAGGGACCGCAGGTGCCCTTGCTGGTTTTGGCCAGCATGCGCTGGCAAAGCTCGCTGGGCGCGAAGGTGCGGGCAGCAGTGCCCGCAGTATGGTTATTCGCCATAATTCTCCTTCCCGGTCTCTCCGGACCGGCTTAAAGGTTGGTAGTTAGGCCTTGCGGTATTTTAACCGCAAGTATGCGCCATGGCGTTAATTTCATTAAAATGTTTACGAAATGATAATTATGACTTTCTATGCATAATGATTTTTCTGGGACGGGGATTTAAAAATCATTCTGCCATGTATGCAGTTGGCACCAAAGCCCCGTTCTCAAAATGATTATTTAAGGCTCTGTTAGACCAGGATTGACATACATGTGTCCCCACGGTGCCATATCGTTGACCCCATAGACCGCGATGATGGGGGCAGCATGAACGCCGAAGACCTGGTCCTCAACTTCAAGAAGGGCA
>JAXIZX010000183.1:0-3812 GCA_036303765.1 Collinsella sp.
GCAAGCGGCCTAGTCATTGGGGACGTTCTTAAACGACTAGTCGTTGGGGACACTCTTGAACAGGCAACAGCCATGGAGTGCCCCAGGATGCCGGCACTTAGGGACGTTCCCAAAGTGCCGGCACATAAGGAACGTCCCTAAGTGCCGACTACAGCGGCAGGCCTTGGCCGAGCATGGCTATGGCGCTCATCAGGACCAGCATGCCGGCAGCGTAGGGCAGGACGGCACCCAGGAGTTCGGCATCCTTACCGCGCACGTGGACGGCAGCCAGACCAATCGCGAGTGTCTGCGGCGAGACCATCTTACCGGCGGCGACGCCCAGGGCGTTCAACGCGACCATCCAGCAGTCGCTCACACCCAGCGCAGTGGCAGCCTGGCTCTGGATGGGGCCAAACAGCATGCCCGAAGACGTGCCCGAGCCGGTCACAAACGCACCGACTGCGCCGATCCACGGAGCCAGAATCGGGTACAGACCGCCGGCGACCGCAATGCAAAACGCGCTGATCGACGAAATCATGCCGGCATAGCCCATCACCTTGGCGCAGCCCAGCACCGAAAGCATGGTGATAACCGTCGGCATCATCTGCTTGACAGTCGCGGCTAGCACCTCGCCCATCATGCGTGGCGAAGCACCCTGAATGGCACCGCCGACAAACGCGGCCAGGAAGATCCAAACACCCGGCGTGTTAATCCACGAAAACGTAAGCGTACCGGGGTTCTCGCCGCAATACACCTGCACGTGGCTTGCAAAGGGCGCAAGCGCGGCATGCACGGCGGGCACCAGGTTGGACGTACCCAGCAGCAGTACAAAAATCAGAATGAAGCACGACCAGGCCGAAAGCGCCGATTTAACGGTGAGCTGTTCGCCGGCCTCGATATTCATATGGAAGCGTGCGTCCAAATGCCCCGACTTCTCGGCACGCATGGCAAGCGCAGCTGTCAGCGCGAGCGAAACGATGGATCCTACGACCACGGCCAGCTCGGGGCCCACAAACATGGCAACGACCAGAGCCGCGCCGACAAACGACACGCCGGAGAGCAACGCCACGCCGGCAACACCGTGCAGACGCTCGCCCACACTCGCGGCATTGCCCTGGTCATCGGCAACACGGCCCGCAACCAGCACAATAAATAGCGGCATCACCACAAAGAACGGGGCGAGCTGCACCAGCTGAACGGTCGCTAGGTGAAGGGAATCCAAACCCACCAGGTCGGCAACGGACACCGTGGGGATGCCGATGGAGCCGTAGGGCGTGGGCACGCCGTTGGCCAGCAGGCAGATGAGCACGGCAGGCACGGCCTCAAAGCCCAGGCCCGCGAGCATGCCGGCGGGAATGGCGACAGCGGTACCGAAGCCGGCCATGCCCTCCATAAAGCCACCGAAGCACCAAGCCACGAGCAGCGCCAGCAGACGGCGGTCGCTGCTGATGGAGGTGATCATGCTGCCGATCACGTCCATGGCGCCCGTACGAACGCACAGGTTATACGTGAACACCGCGGCGATGATCACCAGGACGATGGGCCACAGAGCCATCAAAAAACCTTCGAGCGAGGCGGTCGCGATCTGCGCTGCCGGCAGGTGCCACCATGCGAAGGCAAGCAAGCACGAAAGGACAAACGATCCGATAGCGGCCTTCCAAGCTGGCCATTTAAAGCACAGCAGCATCACGACCAGCCAAATAATCGGCACAAGAGCCAGTAAGAATGCGGCGACGTCCATAGGTAGAAGCTCCTTGGTACCGCGTGGGCGGCATCGGGGGTGTCACAAAACTTCAACAGGATACCGCACGTTTACCGACAAATTACAGCCGCCCGCCGAAAATATTGAACAACCTGTTCAAAAACACGAGCGAACACCGCGGTGTCTATACTAGAGCGCAGCAATAGAAAGGACTCCGCTTTGAGCATCACGCCCCTCGATAGCATTCGCCGCGCCATCGCCCGCCGCAACGGCATCTCCAACCCCGCTGCATCGAGAGACAGCGCCGCGAAGGCCCAGGGCGGCCGCATCGAGAACGGCCTGTTCCCGGCCTCGCACACCGCCGAGGAGCTCGCTCGCATCCAGGAGCTGAGCCAGCGCAACGCCGGCGGGCCCGATAGCAGCCAAGCCACACGTCGCCGGCGCGAACGCGATCGGGAGCCCGGCCCCGTTCGCCGCATGGTCAACGCTTGGTGGAACCGTCTGCTCGGCGCCGTCTACGGCGGCGGCTTCTCCATGCAGGAAGCGGAATACGAGGAGCACGCCACCAGTCGCGACTATCTTTGGAACACCCTCGGCACCGCCGTGTGGGGCTTGGCGTTTCCGCTGCTCACCATCGTGTCTACGCAGCTCGTGGGCGCAGAAGAAGCAGGCAAATTCTCCATCGCCTTTGTCACCGGCACGCTCATCATGATCGCGTGCAACTACGGCGTGCGCAACTTTCAGGTCTCGGACATCGACGAGAAGACGTCCTTTGCCTCCTACCAGCTCAACCGCTGGCTTTGCGGAGCGCTCGCGCTGGCCTGCGGCCTCATGTACAGCAGCGCCCGCGGCTATGACGCGCAAATGGCGACGATCGGCCTGGGCGTCTACCTGTATAAGGTCATCGACGGCGTCGCCGACGTGTACGAAGGCCGCCTGCAGCAGGCCGACAAGCTCTACCTGGCTGGCATGAGCCAAACGCTACGCTCCATCGGCGTCATCGCGGTCTTTAGCGTGGCACTGTTCCTCACGCGCAACATGCCCATCGCGGCCATGGCCATGGGCATCGCCGCGATTGCCTCGCTCGTGCTGGTCACCGCCCCGCTCGCCCTGCTCGAGACCGAAAAATCACGCCGCATGAGCCTGCGCGAGGCTGGCCACCTGTTTATCCAGTGCGCCCCGCTCTTTGGCGCACTGTTCCTGTTTAACCTTATCGAGAGCATGCCCAAGTTCGTGATGGAAGGCGCGCTGGCCTACAAGTATCAGCTGTACTTTAATGCCCTGTTCTTTCCGGCGCAGGGAATTTTGTTGAGCATTGGATTTATCTATAAACCGCAGCTCCTGCGTCTGTCGAGCATTTGGGCGAATCCGCGCAAGCGTCGCCGCTTTGACCTGATTATTGTTGCCGTTATGGCGCTGATCGTGGTCATCACCGGCGTGTGCGCCGCATTTATGGCAGGTCCCGGTATTCCCCTCATGAGCTTTATGTACGGCCTCAGCTTTGAGCGCTACCGTACGCTGGCGCTGCTAATGGTCCTCGCCGGCGGCGTCACCGCGGCCATCGACTTTATCTACGCCATCATCACGGTGTTGCGCCACGCTGGCGACGTCACCAAGATCTACCTGATCTGCTTTGCCGTGAGCGTGTTGCTCCCGGTGATTCTAATCAATCTGCTAGGCCTAATGGGCGCCGTCGTGAGCTACCTAGCCATCATGGCCCTACTGCTGGTACTGTTGATTATCGAGTACGCCCACATCCGCCAACGCATCGAACGCGACCGCAACCCCTACGGCGCCTAATTAGCTGCCCCCGGTCACCGGAATTTGCGATGGAATCACCCCGGCTGGGGTCACATTGCGAACAATATGCATCACGCAAAACTAAGTGAGTAGACTTTTACCGAATCCCGCACCACACCGACAAAGCACAAGTCCGTGACCTGCGGTTTTATTGAGGCAAATATGTTGGGTGCTCGGCATTTCCAAAAAAGTCTACTCACTTAGCCAGCGGGCAGCCAAATGATTATTTAAGGCTCTGTTAGACCAGGATTGACATTCCGCCCCGTCATCTTCTTGCGATTGCACAATGGTCGCCCCTTGTCGAATCTGAATCCGGCAAGGGGCGATGCGC
>JAXIZX010000184.1:0-2571 GCA_036303765.1 Collinsella sp.
ATCGGGGTAGGCAAAGCTCAGGCTCCGCACCTCAATCGCCGGCATATCCGGGCCGCACGCCGCGCCCGACACCGGGCCCCTATCCAACCGAGCCATCAGCCAAACCTCCTCTCATCAATCGCGTGCAATGCGCAAGGCAGCATCATCCAGGCAGCGTACACGACATAGCCCAGCCACGGCGCCGGCACCGAGAGCTGCGGATAAAACGAATACTGCGTCGTCGCGGTCCACGCCACTGCCGCCGTGGCCACGCCAAACAACGCAAGCCCAACCAGCGCGGCAACGTCACTGCGCCCCAGCCGATACCGCGCATACGTCGTACGACGCGTCGCGGCACCCCACCCGCGCGAGCGCATCGCGTCCGCGCGCTCCAGCGAATCTTCCATGCCCCAGCCCATCAACACACTCGATGCCCGCAAGCGCGAGCGCACGGGGTCGGCCGGCGCACGCCCCGGCACATCAATCGCATCCTGCACCGCCAGCACCGTACGACCGCGGCGCAAAAACTGCGGGATAAGCCTCATGCACATCGAGATCATGAGCGCAATCACCGGTGCGGCATTGCCCAGCAGCGCGAGCACCTTGTCGTATTCGAGCATCGACGCCGCGGCCTCAAACCACAGCACGCTCGCCACAAACAGTCCGCCCATGCACAGGCCATATACCATGCTCTCCAGATACACCGTGCGCATACCAATACGGAACAGCTCCGTCGAGCCCGAGGCGTTAAACAGCGGATTGACCAGCGCGATAATCAAAATCACCGGCAGCTGCCAGCGAAGCGCCCCCAACGTGCGCGCAGCACCGCGCGTCGCAAGCCCGTACGCCAGCCCGCCCGCAAGCGACAGCGCGATCAGCACCGGTTGCATCGAGAACATGGTGAGCCCCAGCGTCAGCACTATATAGAGTGCCGGCACAGCCGGATGCGACATCGAGAATGCCGCGACGGGCTCGCCGCCAAACTCCTCTCGTATGTTGTCCACGGGCACCCCCGTCCCCTCGCTCAAACGACAGCTCCGCAGCACCGCCAACGCCGCACGCAAGCAGCGCAAACGCCACGCCGGCGGCGCAAGCCTCAACCGCCGCAAACCAATCGTTACGCGCTCATCATATGCCTGCGGTATCATATTGCGCCGTGTATCGTTTCCAAACACACGTCTCTAATAACGTAACAGGAGATCACATGGACGCAACCGCAATTATCCTCGCCGCCGGCGAGGGCACCCGCATGAAGTCGAACCACTGCAAGGTTTCGCACAAGATCCTGGGCAAGCCCATGGTCCAGTGGATCGTCGACGCCACCATCAAGGCCGGCTGCAGCCGCGTCGTGGTCGTCATCGGCAGCCACGCCGACGAGATGCGCGCCCTCATCGATGGCGCCTATGCCAACAGCGCCACCAAGGTCGAGTGCGTCGAGCAGACCGAGCGCCTGGGCACCGGTCACGCCGTAAAGGTCGCGCTCGAGGCCTGCGGCATCACGCAAGGCCCCGTCGTCGTGCTCAACGGTGACCTGCCGCTCATCACCGCCGACACCGTCGCCAAGTTCGCGCAGACCGTCGCCACCGGCGAGCTCGCCTGCACCGTCATGACCATGACCCCGCCCGATCCTTTTGGCTACGGCCGCATCAAGCTGGGCGCCGACGGCCAGATCGAGCGCATCATCGAGCAGAAGGACTGCACGCCCGAGCAGGCCGCCACGCTGCTGGAGTGCAACGCCGGCTGCTACGCCTTTGACGGCGCGCAGCTCGCCGCCCACATTAACGAGATCGGCAACGACAACGCGCAGTCCGAGTACTACCTGCCCGACATGCTCGAAATCCTCAAGGGTCACGGCCAGGCGGTCTCCATCTTCCACTGCGACGACTACCGCGACGGCCTGGGCGTCAACAGCCGCATCCAGCTCGCGCAGCTCACCGCCATCGCGCGCGACCGCATCAACGAGCACTGGATGGCCGAGGGCGTCACCTTCATCGACCCCACGCAGGCTTGGATCGGCCCCGACGCTACCATCGGCCGCGACACCATCGTGTGGCCGCAGACGCATCTGATCGGTCACGTCACCGTGGGCGAAGAGTGCCAGCTCGGCCCCAACAGTCGCCTCACCGACACCACCGTCGGCAGCGGCTGCATCATCGATGAGACCATCGCCATCGAGGCCGTCATCGAGAACGGCGTCGACTGCGGCCCGCGCGCCTACCTGCGCCCGGGCACCCACATGCTCGACGGTTCCAAGGCCGGCACGCACGTGGAGATCAAGAAGTCCACGATCGGCGAGGGCTCCAAGGTGCCGCACCTGTCCTACATCGGCGACACGACCATGGGCTCCGGCGTCAACGTGGGCGCCGGCTCCATCACCTGCAACTACGACGGCGTACACAAGCACAAAACCGTCATCGGCAAGGATGCCTTCATCGGTTCCGATACCATGATGGTCGCGCCCGCCCAGATTGGCGACGGCGCGCTCGTGGCCGCCGGCTCCGTCATCACTGAGCCGGTCCCGGCAGACGCACTCGGTCTGGGCCGCGCCCGTCAGGTAAATATTGAGGGCTGGGCCGCCGATTATCGCCGCCG
>JAXIZX010000185.1:0-8356 GCA_036303765.1 Collinsella sp.
CGCTACGGTAAAGCTTGCGGCTCCGTCGCTGGCGAGCGTGTAGTTCTGCGCCGCGTCGCCCAAGAGACCGTTCACGCGCACCCAGTACGTTCCTGCGGCAAATGTTTCGCCCTCGGCCATTGCCGTGCCCGGAGCGCCGTTCGCGTCGTGCACAAACTCGAGCTGGGCCGTGCAGGCATCGGTTTCGAGCTTGCCCTCGAGTGATGCCGCAATCTTGGCGCGCACGTCTTCGCCGGCCTTAAGGCCTTCGAGTCCCTCAAAATGGGGCGTCAGCGCGAGTGGATCGATATCGATGGGCACGAAGCCCTGCAGTCCTGTAGCGGTCTCGTTGCCCAGGGCGTCGACATCCACGTATTCGATGGCAAACGCGCTGCCAGAAGCGGCCACGTTGAGTGCGTTGCTGCTGTTAACGAGGCGGAAACGGCCCTCGCCAACGGTCTTGCCATCCTGGAATGAGGCATCGCTCAGCGAGTCGCCGTACGTCATGCGCATGCGGGTCGGGAGATAGTACGGGAGATAGTACGAAGCCGTCTGCTTGTGCTCCGTATCGTAATTGCGCTGATAGATGCTCCGGGCCAGCGCCGCATCAACAAAGTCGGATGCGATGATGCCAATGTGCTTGAGGTAATCTGACTTTGTATCCTCAATGCCGCTGGGATTGATGTACGGGCTCTTATACAGATGCTCGTTGACTACTCGTGCCGAGGTAAAAGGATTGCCTCCGTGCGACAAGCCCGTGCAGCTGGTGTAGTTGATAGACCAGCAACGCTCCAGGACTTTCTCCTTGGCCCCGTTATCGTCCTCGACATCTACCTCGTTGCGCGTGCGCCCGGTCGTTTCCTTCAGCGCATTATCGACCCAGCTGAGCTTGTCGGTTCCCGTGAGTTTGTACTTGTCCTGGGCATATACCTTGGTGCAATAGGGCTCTTCATTGCCCGTTTCCCCTATGGCTTCAAATCCCCGCGCGTCTTGGACGAGACACATCGACTGCCCGGAATGCGCCTTGATCTTGTCATCCCATTGGGTGAGGTCGAGGCCCCACGTGTGGCCGCTTACGCTGTTGCCGGCGAGCCCAAATCGACGCAGCAGGACGATCTTTCCGCGCACCTCGCCCAGCGTGGGGACGTGGCTCGACGTGTAGAACAGGTTGGGGTTATCGGCCATAACCTTGGCGAAGGCCGTCGTTATGCTTTCGTCGGTAGCCTCATCGTTGCCGCGCGATGCGAGCATGATGAGCGCTTCTGACGGGTTTTCGTTCAAAAACGTTTTGAAGTACCCGATGACATCGGAGAGATGCAGATAGTTCCCGTCTTTTTTGAGTAGGTAGAAAATCCCGTGGTCGATGCCGGGGTCATCGCCCTTTCCGAGACGGATATCAAAATAGCGAATGCCTTCGAGCAGCTGCGTGGGAATGTAATCCTGCTGGCATTTTACTTGCGAGGATTGGGGCTCAGTGTCGTTGTCCACGCTGCAGGTGCCCGAATCGTGCGTGCCCGGGATGCTCAGCTCGTCGAGGAACTTGTTGTCGTCGACGTATTTCATCCAACATGGTCCGTCGACGTAGCTGCTGTACGTAATCCAGTCGAGGCTGCTAACCGTGGCATCGTTCTTTTTCATGTCGTAACCGATAAGTTCGAGCTCCCACGGAATGCTCTTACTCTTACTCTTATGGCAGATCTTATTGTTGTCCTGGTCTTCGCCGTTCGATTCTATTGCCAGGTACTTAATGTCTTTTTTCTCGGTTTCTTTCTCGACCGTGCGGTCTCGGATGATATAGGTTCCGTTTGATTGACGCTCGAACGCAAAAGAGCGACTGGGCTTGCCGTCATGCTCGCCACTCCATACGTGGATGACCTTTCCGTCTTTGTCCGAGTCGCCATCGACCGACCAAATGCTGTAGCCCGTCTTTTATGCTCTTCGAAATTGAGCAAGGTGCGGATAGCATACCAGTTTGTATCGTCATTCTTGGTCGTTACGTTCTCAAGGATGAGCTTGCTGGACGTGCCGTCGTTAAACAGATGGCAGACGTTGCCGATGACGTTGCCGTCTTCGTTAACGCTTGCGGTACGAAAATAGCCCGCGGGGCGAAGGCGAATGACGAAATTGTTGAGGCTGACCGACGCTGTGGCAGCGTCGTCTGCAAATGCCGCTCGTGGGCCAATGCCCAATGCCGCGGTTTCGGGCAGGCTTGCAAGTGGCGACAACGCCGCGAGTCCAAGGCCCAACGTAAATGCTCGGCGGCTGATGGCGTGGTGTTCGGTCATAACTTCTCCATTCGTAGAGTGCGGTTATGCGATAGTTTTGGTCACTATACTGCTCAGATGTTTAAAGATGCTGGTTTAATTGTCTGCGCGGCGCAATAAATCGGCGGGCGGACGTGTTGGGGTGTTTGTCGTTTTCGTACTGTTGCTACATTTGGAGCGGTTCCGGCGTCCGGCATCCTCGCGTTCGTTGGCTACCGGCATAAGAAAGGGAGGGTCGGTTTACCGGCCCTCCCTGGGTACGAAGCGCTGGGGTACCGCCGCTTGTTAGCACTGCGCCCGTGTTTCCCGCTGCGCTCGCCAGTTACTTAGCGCTTGATCTCGATATCGTCGAGCTTGACGTCCATGGCCTCGGTCTTGGCCTCGGCGATGTCGTCGGCAAATTCCAGAGACTTCATCATGGTCTCGACGGCGTCCTTGTGCTCCTCGACGTTGTCGATGCGCACATACACGCTGCCACCGTCAACGTCGGTGAAGTACTCGGTCGTCACGCCGCCCGAGTGTGTGTAGGAAGCGTTGCGCCAGGTCTTGCCGTTGTACTTGACGGGGTCATTCTCGGTCCACTCAAAGCTGGCATTCCACTTTGCCTCGTAGTCGAACAGCTCGTCGGCGTTCTTGTCAGAGTCGAAGACGGGGATGAAGCGATCACTGGCGTGCTCGCTCTCGGTGAACTTAAACTGGGCCCTGTCGGCGGTGTCGCCGGCAACGTCGGTAATCTCGACGCCCTCGGGAACCTCGACCTTAAACCAAATGAAGTCGGTCCTCATATCCACGGCTGGCTTTTCTGCCCCGCCGCCACCGCCACTTCCGGTAGCGTCGCCGCTGCCACCGCAGCCCACCAGGGCAACTGCGGCAAAGAGACTGATGCAGAGGGTGAGAATCGCAAAGGCCTTCTTTTTCATGGTCGTGTCCTCCTCGATCTGTAACCGCCCATGGATTACCTGTCTTTACTGTACGCGTGGACGGCTCGCTAGGGTGGGCCATGTGTCCCATTCTGAGGGCCGGATTTGCGCCGTTAAGTGGCAATATGTTCGGGCGCAAAAGAGGGGAGGGCTGGTGCTGTCGGCCCTCCCCGGGTTGGGCGCCCGTTGTTTTAATGGGGCGCATGTGCGCGGGTGCGCGTAGGCGCGTGCGGGTGTCCCGTTACTTGATCTCGATGCTCGAAATCTCGACTTCGCGTGCCTCGGAAACTGCCTCTTCCATGTCATCGGGGAACTCGATGGAGTTGAGGAGTGCCTCGGCTTCTTTCTTGTGCTGGTCGAAGTTCGAGATGAGGACGTAGACGCTTCCCGGCTCAACATCGGTAAAAAGCATGGTTGAGATGCCGCTGTTGTCCTCGTATGTTCCGACGAGCCACGTCCTGCCGTTATACTCGACGGACCCGCCATCTTTCCACTGGAACGTATCCCCCTTCTTTTCCGCCTGGTCGGCGTGGGATTCCTCGGCCGTCAGCGCTTTTTTCCAAACGGGGATAAAGCGATCGGCCGAGGCGTTCTCGTCTTCGGGGAAGGTGAGCTGGACCCTGTCGGCATTCTTGCCGGCAGAGTCGCTTACGCCGACGCCCTCGGGCATCTCGACCTTAAACCAGATGTAGTCGGTCTTCTTGGCGACGGGGGCCTTTTCCTTGCTCTCGCTCTTGGGGGCGCTGCCGCCGCCCGATGCGCTCCCGCCGCAGCCCACAAGGGCGAGCGCGGCAAAGAGGGCGATGCAAAGGGAAAGGATTGATAGGGTCTTTTTCATCATGGTGGCGTCCTCCTTGTCTGCTGATGACATCACGGCGCCGCATGCTGTTGGGGTACTGATTGCGCTGGCGGCGGATGTCTCTGTGTACTGTGCGACTTATGCCTCCGTTCATCGCTTGTGGCCGTTGCGCGGCCGTTCCCCAACGGGTTCCTTACTTATAGATATGCCCCAGCTTGTGCTGCTCGGGAGTCTCGAAAGGTGGGCCATGTGTCCCATGTTTGCGTTGACATGGCCTATCGTGTGCCATAGAAATCCGCGATGGCCAGGTGCGCTGACGCTCGCGTACTTATGGGCTAGACTTAGCACCATTACGTGATCGATGCGGTCGGCCGACGTCGGCCGCCCGACCGATATATATGACTTGAAGGTGCGTGTGCGTATGAGCCAAGAGATGATGGATAAAACCTGTCGCGGTTTTGCCGAGGCGCTGGCCGCGCGCGAGCCAGTTCCCGGTGGTGGCAGCGCGAGCGCTTTTGTGGGCGCGCTGGGCGCCTCGCTGTGCGGAATGGTTGCCCGCTACGGTGCGACCAATCCCGCGCTTGCTGATCGTGCGGATGACCTGACGCGTGCGTTTGCCCAGGCAGACGAGTTGGCGCAGGAACTAGTGGGCCTGGTTGCCGAGGATGTGCGTGCGTACGGCCAGGTGTCTGCGGCATACGGTATTCCGCGCGAGGACCCGGCTCGACCGGCTGCGATTCAGGACGCGTTGCACGTGGCGGCCATGCCGCCGTATCGGATCATGGATGCCTGCGGGCGCGCGCTGGCGCTGCTCGAGGACATGGCAGACAAAGGCTCGCGCCAGTTGCTGTCCGACGTGGCGTGCGGTGCCGTATTCTGCCGCGCTGCCATGCAGGGCGCGAGCCTGACGCTCTTTGCCAACACCACATCTATGAAAGACCGGGCGCGCGCCGAGGAACTCGAGGCGGCGTGCGATGAGCTGCTGGATACGTGGCTGCCGCGCGCTGATGCGCTGGCGCGCCGCGCCGCCGATGCCGCGAGGAAGAGGGGGTAGCCATGGCAGAGCTGCTCAAGGGTGCTCCCGTTGCCCGTGCTTTGACCGAGGAGCTCGCCGCTCGCTGCACGGCTTTGCGCGAGCGCGGCGTTGTGCCGACGCTGGCCATCGTTCGCGTGGGCGAGCGCGAGGACGATCTATCCTACGAGCGCGGCGCCCTCAAGCGCTGCGAGAAGGTTGGCATCGAGGCTCGCCGCATTTTGCTTCCCGCCGATGTTTCGCAGGACGAGCTGCTGGCGGCTATTAAGGACATCAATGCTGACCCCGCTGTTCACGGCTGCCTGATGTTTCGCCCGCTTCCCGCTGGACTTGACGAGGATGCGGTTGCCGCGGCGCTCGATCCCGCCAAGGACGTCGACTCCATGACGCCGGCCTCGCTGCTTACCACGCTTTCGGGTCGTGGCGAGGGCTTTGCTCCCTGCACGGCCGAGGCCGTGTTGGCGTTGCTGGACCATTACGGTGTTGAGCTGGATGGGGCAAAGGTCGCGGTCGTCGGTCGGTCGCTGGTGATTGGTCGTCCCGTTGCCGCCATGCTTACGGCTTGCAATGCCACGGTGACGACGTGCCATACGCATACGCGCGACTTGGCTGCTGAGTGCCGTGCAGCTGATATTGTGGTTGCGGCCGTTGGACGCGCGCGCACGATTGGCGCGGATGCGGTTCGCGAGGGCCAGACGATCATCGATGTTGGCATTAATTGGGACGAGGCCGCTGGCAAGCTGGTCGGCGATGTCGATTTTGATGCTACGGAACCGATCGTTGGCGCAATTACTCCCGTGCCGGGCGGCGTGGGGGCTGTGACCACGGCGATCCTCGCCAAACACGTGATCGAGGCGGCGGAGCGCGCATCGAAATAGGCGTTTTTGCCCACAGGGGCTGCCGAAGCCGTGGTTTCGCCCTTTTCGTGTCGAAGCGATACACTGTTATCGTTTGATTTCTTCGCTTAAGGAGGATGCGCATGCCGTGCACAACGATTTTGGTTGGTAAGAACGCGAGCTACGACGGGTCGACGCTTGTCGCCCGCAACGAGGACTCGTCCAACGGGGTGTTTGAGCCCAAGCGCATGCGCGTGGTGCATCCCGACGAGCAGCCGCGTGTCTACACGAGCGTTCTGAGCCACCTGACCGTTGAGCTGCCCGATAACCCCATGCGCTATACGAGCGTCCCCGATGTTGTCCCGGGCCACGGTATCTGGGCCGAGGCCGGTTTCAACGAGCTCAATGTTGGCATGTCCGCAACCGAGACGCTTACCACCAACGAGCGCGTCCGCGGCGCCGATCCGTTCGTGGACTACGTGCCCGCCAAGGGCAACGAGGGTGAGGACGGCTATGTGCCGGCGCAGCCCGGTGGCCTGGGCGAGGAGGACATGGTGACCCTGGTGCTGCCGTATGCCAAGTCCGCCCGCGACGGCGTGCGTATCTTGGGCGACCTGCTCGAGCGCTACGGCACTTACGAGAACAACGGCATCGCCTTTAGCGACGTGGACGAGATCTGGTGGCTCGAGACCATCGGCGGTCACCACTGGATCGCCAAGCGCGTGCCTGACGACGCCTATGTGACCATGCCCAACCAGCTGGGCATCGACAGCTTTGACCTGGATGACGCCGAGGGCGCCCAGGCCGACCATATGTGCTCCGCCGACCTGCGCGTCTGGATGGCCGAGTGGCATCTGGACCTGACGCTGGGCGTCGAGGGCGACGGCCCGGCTGCGGTCTTTAACCCGCGCGAGGCCTTTGGCTCGCACAGCGACAGCGACCATGTCTACAACACGCCGCGCGCCTGGTACATGCAGCGCTGCCTCAACCCCAGCGACGTGTGGGATGGCCCCGACGCCGACTACACGCCCGAGAGCGACGATATCCCCTGGAGCCGCGTGCCCGAGCGCAAGGTGACCATCGAGGACATCAAGTACGTGCTCTCGAGCCACTACCAGGGCACGGAGTACGACTGCTACGGCAGCAAGGGCACGCCCGCTACGCGTGGTGCCTATCGCCCCATCGGCATCAACCGCAACAGCCAGCTTGCCGTGTTGCAGCTGCGCCCCTATGCGCAGCCGGCCTACCGCGCCGTGCAGTGGATGGCCTTTGGTTCCAACTCGTTTAACGCGCTGGTTCCGCTGTACGCCAACGTCGAGACTATGCCCGAGTACTATGCCGACACGCAGGCTCGCGTGACGTCCGAAAACTTCTACTGGGCCAACCGCCTGATCGGCGCGCTGGCTGACGTCCGCTTCCATGAGTGCGGCCGCGCGGTCGAGGATTATCAGGAGAAGATCGGTGGCATGGGCCACAAGCAGATCCATGACGTCGACGCTGCCGTAGCCGCTCTGCCCGAGGTCGAGGTGTCTGCCGAGCTTGCACGCGCCAACGAGGCCTTTGCCGAGCGTGTTCGCGTGGAGACCGATGCCCTGCTGGGCAAGGTGCTTTACACCACGAGCTGCGCCATGAAGAACTCTTTCGCGATGAATGACAACGTGAGGTAGGGATTTCCCGTCGATCGAATAGCGCTAAAACGCTTTGTCGCTTTCGCTCAATCTTGGGTACAAGAACGCCAATGCAGTTGTTTGTGATTGGAGATAACCATGGTTATGAAACTCGATCAGCTTGTTAACGGCGCCATTAACGTGGGCTTTGGCGCTGCCGCCGTTGCTGTCGAAGGCGGCAAGAAGGTCCTCGACGACCTTAACACCAAGGGCGAGCAGGTCCGCAAGGACACCGCCACCCCCGATATCGCCCGCAGTGTGTCCGACATGTTCGAGCAGGCCGGCGGTACCATCTCCGATCTGACCGAGCGCTTGGGCATGCAGGGCGAGACCGCGGCCCAGCGCGTGCTTGACGAGCTCGTCCTTGCCCGGGTCCGCGTCATGACCGCCCCCGAGCGCACGGCCTTCCTGGCCCATGTGCGCGACATCGTCGATTCGGTCGAGGACAACGTGACCTCGGTGCCCGTCGAGTCCGTTGAGCCCGACGATGCGAAGGATACCGAAGAGGCCGAGTAGCAGCGCAGATGGCAGATTCCACCACCGATTACAACAATCTAGATCCTTTGGGTGACGAGGCGGCGGTTGTCGATGAGGTCGATGCCGCCGTCTCGGGCGCTCGCAAAAAGCCGCGCGCTGTCGATATGGTGCCCGAAGAGCCCGACGCGATGGCGCCGGACGAGGAATACCAGCTCACGCCGGCGGGTCGTCGCGAACGCATCGGGCAGATTGTTCGCTTGGTCAAAAAGTACCGTGTGTGGGATAACCTCACGCCGGTTCGCTTGCGCCGCCTGCTCGAGGAGCTCGGCCCCATGTTCGTCAAGATGGGGCAGATTCTGGCCAACCGGTCCGAGATTCTGC
>JAXIZX010000186.1:0-2012 GCA_036303765.1 Collinsella sp.
CACCAGGCACAGGTCGCAGTCTTCGCGCGCCTCGAGCAGGTTAAACACCGAAAGCGAATTGGTCACAATGCGCAGGCGAAACGCCGGCAGCATCGAGGCCATCTGCTCAACCGTGGTGCCCGTGCCCAAAAAGATGGTCGAGCCTTCCTCGATAAGCTCCACAGAACGGCGCGCAATCTGCAACTTTTCCTCGGCATGCTTCGTGCGCTTTTCGCTGTGCGAATACTCATGGCGCAGCATAGCGTGTGGACGGACCTGCGCACTGCGGGCTCCGCCGTGCACGCGCTCGATCTCGCCCAGGCTCGCAAGCTCCTCAAGGTCACGGCGGATCGTCATATCCGAGACACCTAACGCATCCGAAATCTCCTTGACCGAGACCGTTCCCTGTTCCTCGAGCAGCTGCCGAACCTTATCCTGTCGCTCCGCTTTAATCACGATGAGTCCTCGCTGTTCCACGCTCACGTCAATTCAAACAATAACGAACAAATTGTATCAGACTCGCGCGCGTCAGAAATGAACGCCCGCACAGCTCCAATCATCACTTTTTTGAGAAAAATACCCCCTGCTTTAGTGGGGTGTAGTGATAATCTCGCGTGTTCGCGCTACAGTTTGTCGGAATACCTCGATGTTAGGAACCAAATGATCACTTCCGAGCTTTTCGGCACCGCGCCGTGCGGTACCCCCGTTCATCGTTACACCCTCAACGGGCCCGAGATCTGCGTTCGCATTATGGACTATGGCGCCACCGTGCTTGGTATCGACGTGCCCGACATTCCCGGCAACGTGCGCGATGTGGTGCTGGGCTTCGATAAGCTCGAGGATTACTTTGACAACCCCGCCTGCTTTGGCGCGACCATCGGCCCCGTGGCAAACCGCACCGCGGGCGCCACGATCACCATCGACGGTACGGACTGGCATATGCCCGCCAACGAGGGCGCCAACAACCTGCACAGCAATCTTGAGCACGGTCTGCATAAACGCGTGTGGGACGTTGAGCTCGACGAGACTCACAACGCCGTGCGCATGACCACCTCGCTTGAGGATGGCGAACTGGGCCTTCCCGGCAAACGCACCTTTACGGCCGTGTTTACCGTGACGCGCACCGGCGTCTTTCGTGTCGAGTATGGCTGCGAGAGCGACCGCGCCACCTACGTGTCCATGACCAACCACACGTACTTTAACCTTGCCGGCCATAACGCCGGCATGGACTGTGAGCACTTCTTTGTCGCCAACGCTGCCCATTACCTGCCCATTAACGAGCAGAACATCCCCACCGGCGAGATCGCTCCGGTCGAGGGCACGCCGTTTGACTTCCGCGAGCTGCGTCCCGTCGCTCCCGGCATGGAGGCCGACGATCCGCAGATTAAGCAGGCCCGTGGCTACGATCACTGTCTGTGCATCGATGGCTATCAGTACGGCCGTAATCTGCGCCGCGCCCTGCATGTCGAGGAGATGTGGACCGGTCGCGAGCTGGACTACTACACCACCGCACCGGGCGTGCAGCTCTACACCGGCAACTGGCTGGGCGACGAGCACGCCAAGGACGATGCCAACTATGGCTGGGGCGCCGGCTTTGCCCTCGAGGCAGAGATGTACCCCGACACGCCGCACCAGCCGCTGTTCCCGCAGGGCATCGTGGGCCCAGGTCACCCCTATAGCAATGTGATCGAATATCACTTTATGAGGCACTAAGCCCACAACGCGACATATCGCACAGCAGCGCCCGCCGGCACCGCCGACGGGCGTTTTTCATCTTTTGGGCTCATTTTCGCTGTGACTGTATGAGTGACATATCAAAACTATGCCCATTTACTACGTTTAGTCCGGGATGCTCGACCATGCACCGGTTTTTGTTAAATTCGCGATCCGTCTACCTGCGGTTTTATTTTTCTCAAATTCGATATGCTCGGCGATAGCCGATCAAACGTAGTAAACGGACATAGTTTTTGACGGGTGGCATCGCGCGCGTCCCTCGCAAGGGCAAAATGATCCGTTTTCCTCCGTCCCCAAGG
>JAXIZX010000187.1:0-2560 GCA_036303765.1 Collinsella sp.
GGGTGCCACGCTGCTGCAGGGGCTGCTGTGCCTGTGGCTGTTCAACATTATGATCGTCCACTGGACCGGCATGAGCTACCTCACGGCCATCAAGGATTACCGCGGCATCCTGTGCAGCTTTGCGGCTGCCATTGGCGTGGCGTGCCTGTGCGCCCTGGCCGCGCTGGCGCTGGGACTGCCGCCGGTCGAGGGCCTGTTGGCGTCAATTGCTCTGGGCTACGGCGTCATGCTCGCTTGGGACGTGGTACTGCTGTACCGGTATTTTCCTCAGAGCGACCGCAGCCCCTGGCCCTTTTTGCAGTGGCTCGATCAGTTTATGCCGCTGGCGCTCACGGGCCTGTTAACCAATCTGGGACTCTTTGCGCACCTGGTGATTATTTGGGCCGGTCCTATTGGCGTGCAGGTCAAGGGCTTGTTTTATGGCGCGCCCTACTACGATGTGCCGGCGCTCATCGCGTTTTTGACGATCCTGGTCACGACCGTCAACTTTGTGGTCTCGGTCGAGGTCAATTTCTATCCGCGCTATCGCGACTACTACAGCCTGTTCAACGACGGCGGCGTGGTGGGCGACATTGTGGTGGCAGAGGAGGGGATGCTCTCCACGCTCAACAGCGAACTGCGCTTTTGCGCGCTCAAACAGTTGTTTGTGACCGCGGTGGTCATCTCGCTCGAGACCACGGTGCTCTCGGCCCTGCCGCTGGGCTTTAACAACCTGATGCATGGGTATTTTCGCACGCTGTGCGTGGGCTATGGCCTGTATGCCGTGGGCAATACGGTGATGCTCATCTTGCTTTACTTTACCGACTACAAGGGGGCCGTGCTGGCCTCGGGGCTGTTTGCGGGCGTTGCCGGGCTGGCGACCGCCGTGTCGTTGCTTTTGCCGCAGCAGTTTTACGGCTTTGGCTTTTTGTTGGGTGCGGCGGTGTTTTTTATCGTGGCGCTGCTGCGGCTCGATACCTATACCGCCAACTTGCCGTATCGTATCCTGAGCCAGCAGCCCATTGTGGCGACCGACAAGACGGGTCGCTTTACACAGCTGGGCCGCTTGCTCGACCATGCCGAACAGCGCTATGAGGAATGCCGACATAAGGGCGTGCCGCACGGCGCGTTTGAGCGCGCAGTAGTTCGCGTGTATCGCAAGCATTGGGGAGGTTCTGATGACCGATAGGATGATGTCACGCCGTCGCCTGTTTGAGGCAGCTGCCGGTGCGCTGTTGCTTTCGGGCTGCTCGGTGCAGGAAGACTCCTCGACCAAAAAGGTCAAAAAGCAGGACAAGATTAAAAAGGCTGAGGCCTCGAATGAGGCCAAGCACCTGCGCGACAAGGACGAGCTCTACGAGGTCTACGACGACTCGGGTATTGTGACCATGTACCTGACGGTCTCGCGCGGTAACAGCTCCGAGAACACCGACCACAGCTGGGCCGAGATCAACACGTACTCGGTGTATGACTATGCCGACATGGGCGTGACGCGCTATCAGGTTATGGGCCTGCTGCAGACGGGCGACGAAGCCGGCCCGGTGGCCGGCGAGGTTGGCTATGGCGAGGAAGCGCCCAATGCCACCGTGCAGGTGCGCGGCCAGACATCGAGCAATAACTCGCAAAAGAATTACAAGGTGGAGCTCAAAAAGGGCAAGGGTACCTGGCGCCAACAGCGTGCGATTGCGCTCAACAAGCACATGGGCGAGGGTATGCGTTTTCGCAACAAGATGGCCTACGACCTTATCCGTGGGATTCCCCAGATGATGGGCCTGCGCACGCAGTTTGTGCATCTGTGGGTGTGCGACCAGACCGAAAAGTTCAACGACACCTTTGAGGACTACGGCCTGTTTACGCAGGTGGAGCAGCTCAATAAGACGGCGCTTAAGGCGCACGGCTTGGATAAGAACGGGCATCTGTACAAGGTGAACAGCTTCGATTTCCATCGCTGCGAGGACACCATTAAGCTTGCTGACGACCCCGACTACAACCAGGCAAACTTTGAGGGCATGCTCGAGATTAAAGGCGATTCGGACCACACCAAGCTCATCGGGATGCTCGATGCGCTCAACGACGAATCGCAAAAGATCGATGACGTGCTCGACACCTACTTTGATACCGAAAATCTGGTCTATTGGCTGGCGTTTCAGATCCTGACGGGCAACTGCGATACGCAGAACCGTAACTGCTATCTGTACAGCCCGCTCAATTCAAATACCTGGTACATTTTAGATTGGGATAACGACGGCATGCTGCGTAAGCTGGAGCTTTCTCTTACCGGGTTTTCGGACTACGCGAGCTGGGAGCGCGGCGTAAGCAACTACTGGGGCAACGTACTGTTCAATCGTGCGCTGCGCGGCAAATCGTTCCGCAGCGAGCTCGACCGCGCCGTCAAGGACCTGCGTTCGTATATGACCGAGGCACGCCTGAGCAAGATGATCAAGCACTACCGCGAGGTGACTGAATCCCTGGTCTTTGCTTCGCCCGATATCGACAATCTGCCTGTCACCAAGGACCAATACGAGCAGATCGCCGCGGCGATTCCCTCCGAGATCGAGGAGAACTACAAGAGCTTTCGCGA
>JAXIZX010000188.1:0-3471 GCA_036303765.1 Collinsella sp.
ACGGACAGCAAGCTGCAAGAGGCCATGAACCAGTTTGGTATTACGACCGCTATGGTTACCGTGGGCACCTTTGCCCTGTTCTGGGGACTCTCGGGCATGCTCATCAAGCTGCTGCAGAGCCTGCGCAGCGTGTATTGGCGCGGCCTCAATATGTTTACCGTGCGTCAGCTTTCGGCCAAGGTCAATACGGTGTGCTTTTCGATGGGCGTCATCGCGATGATTCTGTTCCTCGCCATCACCTCGGTGACCTGCGGTATGTCGATCGCCAACGTGATGAATGAGAATCTGGAGCGCTATACGCCGGCCGATATGTCGCAGACGTATATCTATTACACGCCCGAAACGCTCGACTACTACAAGGAGTACGTCAATCCGTCTGAGGCCGATCGCATGGTGCTGGCCGATAGTGCGGTCGATTTGTACTCCGCATGGCACGGCGATCCATGGCACGGCGATCGCAAGGGCAAGTCGGCGGACAACAACGACGAGACCGGCAAGAAGGTCAGTATCGCCGATGTTGCCGGTGAGCATGTGCAGATCGATTCGTATCTGAGTTACCCGCTTGGCGGCTCGGATCCTTCGGTGACTCCAAGTGAGATGTGCAAGACCATGGGCGAAAAGCTTCCCAGGGCGTTCGGGGGTAGCAATGCCGATACGATGGGCCTGTTTGTGACGCCGGCGAGCCAGTACAACAAACTGCGCCAGATGATGGGCGAGGAGCCGGTGAGCATTGGCCTCGACCAGTACTTGCTTACGTGTGATATGGGCGGTGATCTGGGCGACCTGTACACCAAATACATGGCCGGCGGCCATACCCTCACCTTGGGCGGGCATGAGCTCAAGCCCGCAACCGATAAGTCGGACAAGGACACGGCGGCCATCGCCAACTCGGCGATGAGCAGTAATCCGGGTACCGTCGTCGTTGCCGACGAGCTGTTGTCCCAACTTAATCTGCAGCCGTATTCCAGTAGCCTGCTCGTTAACTACAAACAGGGGATGGATGCGACCGAGGCAGACGAGAGCATTAAATATACGGTGCTCGACAATCTGCTCGTTGACGGCAAGGAGCCGGGGTCGTGGGGAATCTTCATCACACGCTCCGAGATGTACACGCAGGCAGCGCAAATGAACGGCATGATTAGCTATCTGGCTATCTACATTGGCTTTGTTCTGGTCGTTGCGTGCGCGGCGATACTGTCGATCCAGCAGCTCTCCAATGTGGCCGACGGCAGCCGCAACTATCGTGTGCTGGCACAGATCGGCTGTGACGACCGCCAGATTCGCCATTCGGTGATGGCGCAGCAAGCGGTATTCTTCCTGTTCCCGCTGGCAGTGGGGCTGGCTCACTCCTTTGTGGCGCTCAAGGTGATCATCGAGCTGGTGAGCACGTTCGGCAACATGAGCATAGGCGGCACCGTGGGCCTCACCTGCGCGATCTTCCTGGCAGCCTATGGTGGTTACTTCCTGGTAACGTACCTCATGAGCGCCGGCATGGTACAAGCTGCCATAGCCACCCGCTACAGCGAGTAACTCGTTCGGCTCGGAATTATCGTAGGTTGAGCATAAGTCATCGAAAACGCCCCTAAGCGAGCAAGGTGACGTGAAAGAGGAGGGAAGCGTACTTCGGTACGCGACCGACGATTGAACGTCAGATTGCCGCTTAGGGGCGTTTGCAGCGTCGAGCCGTTACGCGGTTTGGTAAAACCGCGTAACTTCATCGTAGAAGCGCGTTTGCGGGCGGCGGATGCTCGTCTCCTGTCGCCCGCTCACCGAGGCCCGGCAATTGCCTTAATATCTTAAGGGCCTCGATTTGTCCAAGACTGAGCGAAGGAGCTCATCATGAGCGACGGAAAGAAAAAGCTTTCCTTCTTGACGGTCATCTCGACCATCATCTGCGTCGTCTTCGTTTGCGAGGCCGCCGCACCTGCTGCTGCCATTGGCAACCAGCAGTTCTTCTGGTGGATCTTCCTGATTCTGACCTTCCTGCTCCCTTATGGCATGGTCGTTGCCGAGCTCGGCACTACCTATGACGGTGAGGGTGGCATTTACGACTGGGTACGCGATGGCCTGGGCGACAAGTGGGGCGCCCGCATTTCGTACTACTACTGGGTTAACTACCCGCTGTGGATTGCCTCGTTGGCCACTATGTTCCCGGACATTTTGGGCATGGTCTTTGGCGTCGAGTTCAATCTGATTGCCAAGATTGGTATCGACCTTGCCTTTGTGTGGATTGTCTATCTTATGGGTCGCTCCAAGGCTGCCGACTCCGAGTGGGTCCTGAACAGCGGCGCCATCATCAAGGTCGCCGTTGCCGTTATCGTCGGCGCTTTGGGCATTTGGTACGCCATGGAGAACGGTTTTGCGAACGATATGTCCGCTGCCACCTTCCTGCCCGAGCTCGCCAACACCAACGCGCTCGGCTACCTGTCGATCATCATCTTTAACTTCATGGGCTTCGAGGTCATCTGCACCATGACCGACGACATGGCCGATCCCGCTCGCGATATTCCCAAGGCTATCATTGTCGGTGGCGTGGCTATTGCCGTCATCTACCTGTTCGCCGGCTTCGGCATCGGCGCCGCCGTGCCGGCCGACTCCATCGACCCCGACTACGGCATGATCGTCGCGGTCCAGACCATGGTGGGCGACTCCGTGATCTTCAAGGTCATCTGCATCGCCTTCCTGATCACCCTGTTCGCCAACATGGCCGCCTGGTCCTTCGGCGTCAACTCCGTCGCCCGCTACGCCGCCGAGCACGGCAACATGCCCAAGGTCTTCGCCTCGATGATCTCCGAGGACGACATGCCCAACGGCGCCAACCTGGTCAACGCCGTCGTCGCCTCCCTGGTTCTCTGCCTGCAGCTCGTTCCCATCGACGCCATCTCCAACGGCGTCTTCTGGATGCTCTTCGGCACCTCCGTCGTCTTCCTGCTGCTCACCTACATCCCGATGTTCCCGGCATTCCTCAACCTTCGCAAGAACGACCCGAACCGCGAGCGCATCTTCACGTTCCCGTTCAAGGGCGCGATGATGAAGGTCATGCTGGCCATCCCCTGCATCGAGCTGGTCCTGGCCATCGTCGCGACGCTGGTACCGTTCTCCGCCGCCGAAATCGGCGACAAGGTCCCGATGATCGTCATCTTCATCGTGCTCGTGCTCATCGGCGAGGTCGTCCGCGTCGTGAGCGCCAAGGGCCGCAAGGAAGAGTACAAGGGCCTCACCCCCGAGCTGGCTGCCCAGCGCCTGGCTGAGGAGGCCGCCGAGGCCGAGGAGGACTAGAGCACCCGGTTCTGGGACTCCGATCCTCCTCGCGTACCAACGTGCGCTTCGTCGGGCTTGTCGCTCCCGACTCTGGGCACTCCGGCCTCTTCGGAGGCGTGCCCAAGCGACAGGTTTGCTAACCATTCCCTGGGGTGGGTGTGAGCTATTGCTCCGGTAACCACCGCCCACCCCAACCTCTCTCCCGTATCC
>JAXIZX010000189.1:0-14640 GCA_036303765.1 Collinsella sp.
GGGGTTAAGTTTGCTGCTCTACAGTCCTGCGCAAGACGGAAAGCACATTAAGTGCTTTCCTTTGCGTGCGGAACTCGCGACAAACTTAACCCCCGCCCTCAGCCCCGGAGACCCTCCCTGCCGTCACATTATTCAACCAGTTTTGCGGGCGTGCGCCGCTGCGCGGCTAGCCCGCGTGCTCCTCGGCGGGGTTGGTCTGATGGATCTTGCTGAACTTCCGCCTTTGGCTCATAAAAAACGGGGGATGCGATCTACATCCCCCGTTTTTGTTGCACCTACTCCAAGTCAATAAATTTGGTGCTCAGGATCTTGCCGTCCTTGACGAGCATTCTGGCCATGGTGGGGCCTCGGGTGCCTCTGGGGTAGCTGGCGCTGCCCGGGTTGAGGACTAAACAACGGCCCACTTGGGCTTCTTTGGTTACGTGGGTGTGACCGTTGATGGCTACGTCTACGGATCCCACCGGAAGGTCTTCGCGGTAGTGGGCTACGGCAAATTTGAGGCCTTCGTAGGTGAAGAGGGCCAGACGGTCTACATCCGGGCCGTAGTCGCGGTAGTAGTCGTTGTTTCCTAGGACCGCTCGCACGGGGGCGATGGTGCATAGATGCTCGTAATCCATCTCGGACGTTAGGTCTCCGGCGTGAATGATCAGATCTGCGCCCTTGAGCTCGTCCAGAAGCGCGGGCGAAAGATAGCCGTGGGTGTCCGAGATGATGTCGATGCGCTTGGCGCTTGCACTGTTCATGGGATCCCTTCTGCAAAACCGATTCGACGTATATACAAAAAGCCCCACGGCTCCGCAGACAATTGGTCTACAGGGCTGCGGGGCCAGTTTGCTAGAGGCTCAGGGCCTTCTTGAGCGGCACAACGCGGCGGCGCGAGACCGGCACGCGTTCGTCGACGCCCGTAATGCCCAGTTGGATAGCGCCCGAGGGCACCGTCTCGACATCCGTGACGCACGCCAAGTTGACGATATAGCGACGATGAACGCGAAAGAAGCCAAAGTCGCAAAGCTTGGCCTCGAACTGCGCCAACGAAGTCGTCGATAGAAAACGATCATCGACGGTATAGATACAGGAGTAATCGTCCTTGGCCATGATGAAGCGAATGTCATCCACGGGGATGAGGACCTTACGGCCGCCCTTTTCCACCGGAATGCGCTCGATGGTGGCTTTGCTGTCCGTGACGGGCTTGGCGTGCTGCATGACCTTCTCGATCGCGCGATCCAGGCGTGCCTCCTCAACCGGCTTCATGAGGTAATCGACGGCATCAACGTCGAACGCCTCGACGGCATGATCGCTATACGCGGTCACAAACACAATCGCCGGCGGATTCTTAAGCTTATGCAGCGCCTCGGCAAGCTGCAGACCAGAAGCACCAGGCATCGAGATATCGAGAAATACGACATCGACGCGGCTTTCCATCAGCATCTCAATGGCGGAGCGGACGCTCGACGCCTCAGTGATCGTGCCGATCTTGCCCGTCTGCTCGAGCAAGAAGCGAAGTTCCGAACGGGCCGGGGCCTCATCATCCACAATCATCGCACGCAGCATAGGGATTAAACCTTTCGTCATCAAACTACGCTGGGCATCCGCCGCTTGGCGTTGAGCCCATAGCCTTTTATTTTACTCTTGAATGTCAAAGATGCTCTCTGACAAATCAAGATGCAGGAGCACTTTGGTGCCCTTGCCCGGCGCCGATTCGACGCGCGTATAAGAGTGCGGTCCATAAAAGCGATGGATGCGCTCAGAAATATTGTGCATGGCCACGCCAGCGCCGCCGCCTTGCGGGGAACTGGCATCGGGGCGGGCGGAGCGCTCATCAAACAGCCTGGCGGCGGTGCCCTCGTCCATGCCCACGCCGTTGTCGGCCACGGCAATCAGGATTGCGTCGTCACCGTCTTGATGGACGGTCACATCGATCTGTAGGGCATCGCCATCGCCCATGCCATGCCGCACAGCGTTCTCGACAATGGGCTGGATTACAAAGGCCGGGACCAACGTGTCCTCGACATCCTCGGAGACATCGAAGGTCGCCAGTACGCGGTCCTCGCCAAAGCGCGCCTTCTCAAACGTCAGGTAGCGCTTGGTCTGGGCAACCTCGCGCGAGACCGGGATAAGCGACCCCGAGTTGTCGAGCGTGGCGCGATAGAACGAGGAAAACTCGCGCAGCAGCTCGCGGGCACGCAGCGGGTCGGTACGCGTAAACGACGCGATGGTGTTGAGCGTGTTGAACAGAAAGTGCGGGTTGATCTGCGCCTGCAGGGCACGCACCTCGGCACGGGCCGTCAGTTCCTTTTGCACCTCGAGCTCGTGGATGGCGAGCTGCGTGGACAGGATCTCGGCAAAACCCGAGGCGAGCGCATACTGGGTACGGTCGACGGCACGCGGGGTCTTGTAGTAGAACTTGAGCGTGCCGACGGTGCGGTCGCCCACCTTGATGGGCGCGATGATACCGGCGGGAACATGGTTGTGCGAGCCGTCCGAACCCACCACGTCCACCACGCGGTTGAACGACTGCACAATGCCGTGCTCAATGACGTAGCGCGTGGCAAGCGTATGGATGGGCGAATCGGGCAGCAGCTTTTCCTCGAACTCGCCCGCGCAGGCCAGCACGTTGCTCTCATCGGTGATGGCAACGGTCATGGCACGTGTCTCGGGCAGGATACGCCGGCACACCAAAAGCGCCGATTCCTGCGTCAGGCCGCCCTTAATGTCCTCGAGCATGGCCGAGGCAACCGAGAGCGTCTCCTCGGTGTACTGGGAGCGTACCGAATCGGGATTGAGCGTCAAATAGATAAAGATGCACAGGAAGATGCACAGCAGCGCACAGGCGATCACCGTGGCAATCGGCTCAATGCCAGTCGCCAGGGCAAAGATAAAGTACACCAACACGCAAACGGCGCAGACAACGGCGATGATGCGAAAGATTGAAATTGAATTATCGCGCTGGGCGCGGCGGTCGATCATTCAGCCCCCTCCAGGATGCTAATCAGTTGTGCGTCGCGCCAAAGTTCATCCATGATCTTGGGCCAGAAACTCTGAAAACGCAGGTAGCTTGCGGCGTTTTGGCGGGCATAGGTCTTGGCCTCGTCAATACCGTGACGCCAGATGCGCAGATATCCCTCGTGCTCGCGGGTAAACACGCTGCGAACCATGGCGGTCTTGCGCACGCGGTCGTCGAGCTCGCGCGAGATCCACGGACCCGGATAGGGCATGAGCGATGCGGCCGTAACCGGAACGAGCTCCTTTTGGTGCGCAGCGAACGTCAGCTTGGCCCGCTCGTAGTACCAACGGTACACGTCCTGCATAAAGCGCGGCGAGCGCTTCTCGGACTCGGGCGGCAGGTGGCGCACAGTCCACTCGTTATCGAACCACACGTCATAGCCGAACATGCGCATGTTAAACAGGTAGTCCAGATCCTCGCCGCGGGTGATAAACGGGTCGAAGGCCACGCGCGTAAAGGCGCGGGCGTGTAGGGCCATCAGGCCGCCGCACACGTAATTGGAACGCGAGATGCGGGTGCCCGAGAGCGCTTTTTTCATCCAGCGATTGAACTCGATACGCTTGGTCCACCAGCGATGGCAAATGCCCACTTTGTCCGTGGGAGCCAGCGGCGACCCGTCGCGATCGTAAAAGTATCCGCTCTTGACTAAAATCGGCAGGCCCTGACGCGTCTGTTGGCCCAGCGCATAGGTCGCACGCTTCATAAAGTCGGCATCGATGACGGTCTCGTCGTCATCCAAAAACACAACCGCGTCGTGCCCCAGCACCGCCGCGCAGGCAAGACCCATGTTGCGGATGGCACCGTAGCCGCGCAGGCTCACGCACTCGCCCGAGCCTTTGGGCGCAATCTGCGCCACGCGGTCGGCAACACGCGAAGCCTGAGTATTGGTAACGATGGTGACCTTAAGTGTGGGATGCGCATTGACGATTTCGTGCACGCGATGGGATACGTCGGCCGTGGCAGAAACCGGACAGACCACCAAGAGAATGATGCGCGGAATGTCGCGCACCTGTTCGAGCGAAGTCAGGCAGCGATCGAGTTCCGGGTTGGCGGCATTGAGCGACGTCGAGTGATCGTAGGTGCCGGGAGCGTTTGCTTGGGTATCATCGCCTGCCCAATATGTTGGGATCACAACCGTGGCGTTCATACCTTTGCCCTCCTTGCAACACAAAAACGGGGCGCCGCCAAACACAGGCGACGCCCCGCGACCTAGCTGTTTCCATCATACCCACTTGGGCTAAACATTGTTCGGAAGTCAGAATGATTTATGCGGCTACTTCCAAAAGAGTACTGCAGATAGGCACAATTGCAGTACTGAGCCCGGTTGCCTTACGCCGCCGCCTGAGCCATGCGGGACAGACGGACCAGCAGCACAAAGCCAACAACCAGCAGAACGCCAATAGAAAGGACGCCCAACGACGGGTTGCCGGTCAGCGAGGTGACAACCGACACTAGGAAGGTGCCCATCACGCTTGCGTAGCGGCCAAAGATATCAAAGAAGCCGTAGTACTCGTTGGACTTTTCCTTGGGGATGATGCGGCCAAAATAGCTGCGGCTCAGCGCCTGCACGCCGCCTTGGAACAGGCCAACCAAAATAGCGAGCACCCAAAACTCAAAGGCGGTCTTTAGGAAGAACGCGGCGAACAGCACAATGCCCATATAGGCGGCGACTGCCACCAAGATCATGTTGAGCGTGCCCACGCGGCCGGCGAGCTTGCCGTAGATGATGGCGGACGGAAAGGCCACGAACTGCGTAACGAGCAGCGCCAGGACCAACTGGGTCGAATCGATGCCCAAGGCCGATCCGTAGCTGGTTGCCATGGAAATGACCGTGTGCACACCGTCGATATAGAAGAAGAACGCGATCATGTAGACCAGCACGGTCTTGTTGTGGGCGATCTCGCGCATGGTGTGTCCGACCTCGGAGAACACACCGCCCACGATGTGGCCGATGGTGTCCTCGGGACCGCGCTCGCGACCGTACTTTTGCTTATAGGTGCGAATGAGCGGCAGAGTAAAGATGAGCCACCAGGCACCAGTGATGATAAACGACAGACGCGTTGCCAGCATGGTGGGGACGCCAAGAGCGGGGCCGCCCATGATGAGCGCCAGGCAGATGACGAACGGCACGGTGGAACCGATGTAGCCCCAGGCATAGCCCGAGCTGGACACGGCGTCCATGCGCTCGTCGGTGGTAATGTCGGGCAGCATGGCGTCGTAGAACGTCATAGAAGAGTTAAGGCCGATGGTGCACAGCACGTACACGGTCAAAAATGCCATGGCGGACATTGGGATAGCCTGCGCCAGGCAAAGCACCAGGCCCGTGAGGAAGAAGCCCAAGAAGAACTTGATCTTGTTGCCGGCGTAGTCGGCAAGCGCGCCCAGAATGGGCATGAGCATGGCGATGACCAGCGAGGCAATCGTCTGCGCATTGCCCCAGGCGACCACCAGGTCGGCCGAAGAAGCGCCGGTATTGATGGCGTTAAAGTAAATGGGCACCACCGAGGTATTGAGCAGCACGAGGGCCGAATTGCCCACATCATACATAACCCAGTTACGCTCGAGCTTGGTGTATTTCATGGACAGGGACCCTTCGTATTCGCCCGATATGCAGTTAGTTCATCGTACCCCAATTGTCCAGAACCGCCGGTAAGGATTCGGCAAAGGGGCACGCACGGGCCCTATTCCTCGCGGTCGAACTCCTCATCGGCATTGAGCACGCGACCGCTGTAGTTGACGTGACTGGTCACGGCATCCATGTCACCGGTCTCGATAAAACGTGCGACCGTGCACTCGTAATCGACCAGCGCGCGATCAAAGACCTCGGGGAAACTCTCGTTCGAGACCTCGTCGGTAAAGGGATTCTTCCATGTCAGATGGCCCAGGTTACCGGTGCGCTCGGGCAGCTCCGTCGTCACGCGATGGGCAAGGCCGTCGAGCAGCGAGTAGTCGTGCACCAAGCCCTCAACCAGCGAGATCGCGCGCGTCTTTGCGGAGCCGGCCGGCTCAATCGCGCGGTAAAGTCGCTGCATATTGGCAACGGCAGCACCGTACTCCCCCGCCGGAATGTCAATGCCGTACACGCGTCCGGCAACATAGCTCATCAGCACGCCGGCCACGCGATTGATGCGATCGGTAGTGACGATCTCGCCCGCCGGCGGGTAATCGTCGACCGTAGCGCCATCGCGTTTAAGCTGCAGCATCAGTATATCCAGGTCGCTCTCGATCACGGCATGGACCTGACTGCTCGAATCCTCAAGCTCTGAATCGGACTCCACGATGCCAAACTGCTGCTCATAGACAAAGGGATGGGCGTTGCGGTCGAGCACGTAATGAGACAGCAGGCCCAGCGCAAAGGCGCGACCCAAGCTGGCGTCGCGCGGCAGCAGATGCGACACGCCGTCGCGCAGGCACGCGAACTGGCGAGACATACGCGACCGATGCATGACCTGCGCCAGCAGCGTGCAGTCGGAAACACGCGGTGTCAGAATGTGAAAGAAAAACGGGTCGGGGCCTTGGTTGCCCAAGATAAAGGCAATGCGCTCTTCATCGGACGTGATGACGCCCTGCGGAAGACGGTCGATGCTTTCCTCGCCAAACAGATGATGGGTGATAAGCGCGGGCATAATGATCCTTTCGATTTCATTCGATGCCACCCATTATGCCCACCGCGCGCCCATGCCAAACCTGCGATGGTAAACGACGGCATGCAGACCGTCTACGCAAGCCCCAGGTGCGACTTGACCTCGGCGGCACGACGACGGGACACCGGTACCGTCGAGTTCACGCGGTCGAGCCTGAGCTCCATCAACCCCGTGGAGCCAATCTCAACATTGTGCACGTCTTCCAAATTGACCAGGTAGCTGCGATGAACGCGAATAAAGCCCTCGGAGTCCAAGCGACGCTCGAGCGAAGAGATCGACTCATTGATCAGGTACGTTCCCTCGGCGCAGATGGCGTTGCAAAAATCGGCGCGCGCCTCAAAGTAGCAGACGTCTGCGGCGGGAATGAACACCTTTTTGCCCCCGCGGTCCACCGTCAGACGCAAAGGTTGGCGCGGAGCATGGATAACACGACGGGCACCCAAGGCTGCCTCGATCTTGTCGAGTGCCTTTGACAGGCGTGCGTCCTCGACCGGCTTGACGACATAGTCGACCGCATCGAGGTTATACGCATCGGCGGCAAATTCGGCAAACGCTGTCACAAACACAACCACCGGCGGCGTCTTTAGGTTCTGCAGCGTCTCGGCAAGCTCAATTCCCGAGCGACCGGGCATGGTAATGTCTAAAAACAGCACGTCGGGCTTGTTCGACAGAATCGACTCCACGGCTTCGGTGACATTGCCCGCCTCGGCAATCTGACCCACACGCGCATCCTTTTCCAACAGATAGCGTAGCTCAGCCCTAATGGGAGGCTCGTCATCAACCACCAAGATGTTCCAGCCTTCGGACATATGTGCTTCCCCTCTTTTTCTCTCAATCCAACCGCGTGCTACGCCGTCAACGGCGCCGGCTCATGCGGCTCGCCGTTCAGCTCGACGATGACCTGCGTTCCCACGCCCTCCTGGGACTTCACGCGCATGCCAGAATCTTCTCCGTAAAAGAAATGGATGCGCTGAAGCACGTTGAAGAGCGCCAAGCCGCAGCCTCGTTTGATGGAGCCGTCGGCGGTAATGCTCTCGGGCTCCTCTCGGCGATGCTGCTCAAACAGATGCGCGCAGACTTCTTCGCTCATACCGATGCCATCGTCCTCGACGATGATCTCCAAACCGTCATCGGTCTCGAAAGCCCTAACATGAATAGAAAGCGGCTCGGTCTCGCGCTGCGCGTGCTTGATGCAGTTTTCGAGCAACGGCTGCAAGATAAACGGCGGTACCATGCAATCGCGCACCTCAAAGTCGATATCGACCGAGACGCGCAGACGACCGTCGCCATAACGAGCCTGCATAAGATTGATATAGCGAGTGCCCTGTTCCACCTCGTGCTCGAGCGTGGTGAGCGTATCGGAATCAGAAAGCGTCTGACGATAGTAGTTGGAGAAGTCGATCAGCAGCGACCTGGCCTTGTCCGGCTCGGTACGCACGAGCGACACGATGGTGCTGATGGCGTTAAACAGAAAATGAGGATCGACCTGCGATTGCAAGGCGCGCAGCTCCACGCGGGCCGTAAGCTCGTCCTGGCGCTCGAGCTCAAAGCTGGCGAGCTGCGTGGAAATGAGGTCGGCAAAGCCCGAGGCAAGCGCCGTCTGGCGCATATCGATGCTGCTCAGACGGGGATAATACAGCTCGAGCGTGCCCACGCAATGCCCGCGCACGGTAAGCGGTGCGACAATACCGGCGCGCAGGCGCGGAAAGTAGCCACCCGTCTCGGTCGAGGCATCGCGCGAGAACACGCTTTGCTCACCGCTGTTGATCACGTTGAGCGTAGTCCGCAGTACCACCGGGGTGCCCGCGGGGCATTTTGCCGAGTCCTCGCCCCAGCTCGCCAACACCTGCCTGCCGTCGGTAAAGCAGATGGCAGAGGCGATAGTTTCGGACAGGATGATCTTAGAGGCGCCCAGAGCAGCTTCGGGCGTAAGGCCGCGCGACGTGTAGGCGAATATTTTCGACGCGATGGCGAGCGTGCGGTCGGTTGCGCTCGATGTGAGGTCGTCGGGAACGACAAAGACGTACGAGAAGAAGAAGCACAGCATGACCAAGCCGGCAATGACGACAACGGCCGGAACGGGATTGGGATTATCGGTTAGATCCCAGATGAGCAGCAGGATAAGCAGCGGAACGACAATACCGAGCAAGATGGCTTGAACCACATGCTGAGCGGTACGAAAGACCTTGGTAGAGTTGTAGCTCTTGCCCAGAATCAGCCTATTGAGATCCACCGTCATCTCCTTCTTACTGACGCACCCCATAGCAATAAAGAGGGCCGCAAGCGACCCTCTCCATTGCATTATGCAATCAAATACTGTGTTTTACATCAAGCCATCGATGAACGGTAGCTTAGGCGCTGTACTTGTTTGCCTCGCCGAAGGTGCCGCCCTCGACAATCCAGCCGTCCTTCATGATGACGTCCATGTTGTCGGTGTTGAGCACGTGGATGTCGGCGGCGACGTCACCGTTGACGACCAGCAGGTCGGCGCACTTGCCGGCCTCGATGGAACCGGTCTCGTCCTCGATGTGGCACATCTTGGCACCGTTGAGGGTGGCGCAGGTGATGGTCTCGACCGGAGTGAAGCCGATCTTGTCGACGAACTCGTACATCTCCTCGATGGAGCAAGTGCCGTACGGGGTGACGAAGGAGAAGGAGTCGGAGCCGATCGTCATGACGACGCCGCGCTTCTTGGCCTCGCGCAGGCAGTCGTAGTTGCGCTGCAGCTCCTTCTCGACCAGAGTGCCCTCGTACTTGTCGTGCAGCTCGGGAACGTAGACGGGCGGATAGGTGGCGTACCAGGTGGGCAGGAAGGCGATCGTCGGAGTGAAGAAGGTGCCCTGCTCGGCCATGAGGTCCATGGTGCGCTCATCGATATCGAAGCCGTGAATCAGCTGTTCGCAGCCAAAGCGAACGGAATCGTAGGCAGCGGCGTGGTTGTTGTAGCAGTGGCTCCACACGGGGATGCCGACCATCTTTGCCTCTTCGACCACGGCCTGAATCTCCTCGGAGCAGTAGTGCTGGTCGCGGCCGGAGTCCCAGCGCCAGATGCCGCCACCGGTAGCCCAGATCTTGATGGCATCGGGGTTCTCGCGCAGGCGACGGCGGACGGCCTTGCGCAGATCCCAAGGACCGTCGACCTGATCGCCCCAGGGGTGCGATTCCTTGTTGAGCTCCTGGCTGCAGTGGTGGGAGTCGCCGTGGCCGGCAACGCGGCAGAAGCCAAGGCCGGTGGCCAGAACGCGCGGGCCCTTGAAGACGCCCTTGTCGATGCAGTCACGGATCTGGATACCAAAGCGGCCGATCTCGCAGACGGTGGTGAGGCCGTGGGTGAGGCAGTCGTAGGCCTGCTTGACGGCGACGGCCTGCTTCTCGAGGAGCGGCTGCATGACCCAGTCGGTGTCATCGTCGGTCAAGTTGCCCGAGAAGTGCAGGTGGGTGTCGATCAGGCCGGGAAGGACGGTCTTGCCGGCGGCGTCGATGACCTCAACGCCCTCGGGAAGGTCCTGCATGGCGCCGGCGTACTCGATCTTGCCGTTGTCGTCGACGAGAACGAGGGAGTTCTCGAACGGCTCGGCACCGGTACCGTCGATGAGCTTGCCGCCAACGATTGCATACTTAGTGGACATGGTTCCTCCTTATGGATCCATATAGTGGGCGAGGCCGCGTTGGGTTAAGGCCTCACAAAGCTACCCAAGTGGTGCCGGGTTCGGTGCGCGGAAGAGAGGGTCCCGCGCACCTGATCCGCCCCGGCTCGGCGTTACTTTTTGCGGGAATTGGTGAAGGCCATGAGAGCCAGGCCGACGGCCAGCCAGCCGATCACGATGCTCCACTCCACCATGTTGAGGGAGGCGGGAGAGAACGGAATCACGAGCAGGCCGATGATGATGGCGCAGGCAGCGATAGCGAGGCCGATGCCAAACTTGCCGCCGGGCACCTCGTAGGGACGAGGCAGGTCGGGCTCGGTGAAGCGCATGCGCAGGCAAGCGAGGGCGACCATGCCGCAGGAGAAGATGAAGGCGAGAGCCGACACGTTGGTCAGAGGGATGAGCATGTTCTTGCCCAGGAACGGACCGACGACGGTGATGACGCCCAGAACGACGCAGGCGAGCTTGGGAGCGCCGGACTTGGGGTCGACCTCGGCGAACTGCTCGGGCAGCTGGCCCTTGCGGCCCATGGCGAGCATGATGCGGCTCGTGGCGCCGTAGAAGGAGTTCATCGGACCCATGGGTCCAAGCGTAGCGATGACGAGCATGGCCAGGTACAGGAGCATGTTGATGCCCTTGAGGCAGGCAAGCGCGGGAACCGGGCTCTTAACAAACTCGTGCCAGTCAAGGATAGTGCCGAACGAGTAAATGCAGACCATGTAGAAGCCGCCGGCGGCCAGCAGGGCCAAGGAGATGATCTTGCCGAACTTGTTCCAGTTAAGGCCCTCGGCTGCTTCCTCAGCCTGCTGAGGAATGGTGTCGAAGCCGGCGTAGAAGAACGGGGTCAGAACCAGGACCGACACGATGCCGGCAAACAGGCTGGTGCTCTCGGTAGCGGCCTTGCCGCCGCCAGCGCCGGTGACCTGGGAGAACACGGGCATGGCGTTGTCCGGCGAGCCGGTGAACAGCGAGACGCCCATGGCGAGCAGCATGCCGCAGAGCAGAGCCTTGGTCAGGAAGGCCTGGAGCTTGGCAGCCGAGCTGGCACCGCGGAAGTTAAGGAAGATGACGTAGACTGCAAAGCCGAGCGCGATCAGCGTCGGGAACAGGTAAACGTCGGCCCCCAGGATGGTGTAGAGCTTGATGGCGCGCAGCCACTCAAGGCCGGGCAGGCTGCCGAACATCTCGGACACGAGGGTCGAAATGGCGATGGCCTCCCACGGGCACAGGATGCCGTTGCCCAGGGCCAAAAGCCATCCGGTGATGTAGCTCAGCGTACGGCCAAAGCTACGATCGACATACTCGACGATGCCGCCTGAGATGGGGATAGCAGCCGTGAGCTCACCGAAAACAGCTCCGACGGGCACGAGGAAGATTGCACCCAAGAGGAATGCGATCATAGCGGGAACGGGACCGCCGCCCACGACCATCCAGTCGCCGACCTGCAGAACCCAACCGGTACCGATGATGGCACCAAAGCCGATGGTGAAGAAGTTCCAGAGCGAAAGCGTTTTCTTCATGCCGCCGTTATCCTCGACTGCAACTTCTGCGTTCTTGTCCGCCATTGTTCCCCTCCTTTCCTTTTTGACGCCCCTTGACGTCACCCCTTGCGCGGTCTGTTTTGCCGCGCGCTTTTATTTCGTGGCTTTAAGATACGGCCTTGGCACAGCAGCGCCGCTTGTAGCTCGACCGAAGGCAGAACTGCAAAACGAGCGGCGCCATTTTTGGGACGAACGGCGGGAGACGTCATTCGTCTTGGACGCTTTCATCTTGTCTGCTTTTGAATACCTGTTGCCGTGGCGCTTGGCGCGCGGCGCGGCAACGTTCATACCATTTGTCAGGCTTTTGGCGCACATGCCCATGTGTCGTGCATCTTTTTATGTAGGATAGACAAGTTACACATGAGGCAAGGTGATTCGAATGGCATACGGATACAATGACGGCGACCAACGGCCACAAAGCGTGCGCCTTGCCGGCCGCACCACACCAACGCCCAGAAGCACCTCCGACAACGACAACCCGCAGCGCCCCCAAGAGCAGCCCGGGGCTTCTTCGCGGCAACAAAGCCGTACCGTGCAGCAGTCAGACCGCGTGAGTACGAGCACACGCCAACGCCAGACCGACACATCGCAGCCACGTCGCTACGATCGCCGTAAGACCGACTACTACGTCAAGCGCTCCTTTTCGCGACCTCAACGCGATCGCGGCAATTCCGCCCCTCACCCTGCGTCGCACGCCACAAGCCACGCGCTTCCGGCCCGCCGCCTACGCCTTACGCTTTGCTCCATCGCCGCCTGCCTCGTCTTTGTGTTTTTGGGATCCTGTATCTCCCACGGATCAGCCGGTCTTGAGCCCACTGCCGAAGACAAGCTGCTTAAAGCTCCCGTCGCGCCCGGTTACTCCTTTGCGTTCTCGACCCCACGCTCGCAATGGCAGGCCGGCGCCATGCCCCACATCTACCAAATTGACCCCGCATGGTCGGAGCTGCCCTATGCCGGCGGCACTATTCGCGAAAACGCTTGCGGTCCCACTTGCCTCACCATGGTCTATATCTTTAAGACCGGCCACACCGATAAGACGCCGGTCGATATATGCGCACTGGCCGAAGCCGGCAACTACGCCCCCACCGGTGCCA
The DNA here is from genome assembly GCA_036303765.1 of Collinsella sp. Classification (GTDB taxonomy): domain Bacteria; phylum Actinomycetota; class Coriobacteriia; order Coriobacteriales; family Coriobacteriaceae; genus Collinsella. The sequence goes on from JAXIZX010000189.1 coordinate 12,931, forward strand.
CCGAGTGGTCGTTTATGACAGGCGGTGCGTGGCAGCTGGGGCTCAACGGAACACAGCTCTATAACGATCGCGAATCGATTACCCAAGCACTTCGCTCGGGTGCGCCCGTCATCGCCGCAGTGCGCCCCGGTACGTTTACCAACGTAGGCCACTACATCGTGCTCTACGGCATCGACGACGCCAACCAGATTGGCGTCTACGACCCCAACTCGGCCAGCCGCAGCGCCCGCCGCTGGGGCGTCGTAGAGGTCCTCAACGAAGTCGAAGCCATGTGGGCCTACTACTAGTCATTTAAGAATGTCCCCAATGACTAGGTGAATAGCAAAAGCCCCGCAGTCGGAGCGGACTGCGGGGCTCATGAAGAGAGGCTAGTTTGTGGGCGCTTTGCCTAGCGCCCACGAGAGAGGCAACAGAGTAGAGACTACTCGTGGATGCGGGTACCGGAGAGGCCAGCCATGGTCTCGGCGGCCTTGTCCAGAGCGCCGATGATGCAGGTACGGCCCTTACGGGAACGGGCGAACTTGATGGCAGCGCGAACCTTGGGCTCCATGGAACCCTTGCCGAACTGGCCCTCGTCGGCCAGGCGCTCGGCCTCGTCGGCGGTGAGGTCCTCGAGCTCCTCCTGGTTGGGCTTGCCAAAGTTGATGGCGACATGCTCAACGGCGGTCAGCAGGAACAGAACGTCGGCGTCGCAGTCCTCGGCCAGCAGCTCGCCGCCCAGGTCCTTGTCGATGACGGCGGGAACGCCCTTGTAGCAGCCCTTGTTCTCGTAGTCGCGGACGACGGGGATGCCGCCGCCACCGCAGGCGATGACGATGAACTCGTTGTCGAGCAGGTTGAGGATGGAGTCAGCCTCGACGATCTTCTTGGGATCGGGGGAAGCGACGACGCGACGCCAGCCGCGGCCAGAATCCTCGACGAAGACCTTGGAGGGATCCTCGGCCATGAACTCCTTGGCCTGCTCCTCGGTGTAGAAGGGGCCGATCGGCTTGGTCGGGTTCTTGAACGCGGGATCGTCGGGATCGCACTCAATCTGGGTGACGACGGTGGCGGCGTGCCAACGCTTATAGCGCTTGTGCATCTCGCGGCCGATGCCCTGCTGCAGGTGATAACCAATGTAGCCCTGGGACATGGCGCCGCACTCGGGCAGCGGCATCTCGGGGGTGCCGATGGCATCGTGGGCAGCGGCGAAGGCGTTCTGGATCATGCCGACCTGCGGGCCGTTGCCGTGGGTGATGATGATCTCATTGCCCTGCTCGATGAGACCGAGGAGAGCGTGGGCGGTGTTGCTCACGGCCTCGATCTGCTCGACGGGGTTGTTGCCGAGGGCGTTGCCGCCAAGGGCGACGACAATACGATCGGGCTTGCCAAGAGGCTTAGACATTGCTGGAATCCTTTCTGTAAAAGGCCTACAACCCATTAATAACCCGCGTCCGTGCGATGCGCGAGTTTATTAAGGTTTATATTCTCTTTATCGCTCATTTTATTCATTTTGAAAATAGCGGAACGGTGAACGGTCGTTTTTGTCCGCTCAGCGTACAGAACACCAGCTCAGGCATATCTACGCCATTTACGTGCAACTTTATTTAAATGCAGCGAGGATTATGTCAGATTATGCAAACTACATCTCTGCTAAACACAAAACGGACAGCGCAATATCTTACTCGCGCTATACGAGATTCTATGCACTTATAAGTCGAGTATGCACCC
>JAXIZX010000190.1:0-6386 GCA_036303765.1 Collinsella sp.
CCTCTCGAACATCAGGCCGTTCTCGAGCGGGTCGAACGCGGTGATGTTCATGGCGTAGGCGACGATAGCGCCGGCGGCAGAGCCACGGCCGGGGCCGACGCCGATGCCGTTGTCCTTGGCCCATTGCACGTACTCGGCAACGATCAAAAAGTAGGCGGCAAAGCCCTTGTCGCAAATGACCTTGTATTCGTACTCAAAGCGCTCTTTGATGTTGACGCCACCGATCTCGCGCGTGGCCCAGTCGTCGCCATAGTGCTGGCGCAGGCCCTTCTCGCACTCGCGGCGGAACTGGCTCTCGTGCGTCTCGCCGGGATCGAGCAACGGGAAGCGCGGCAGGATGATAGAGTCCCAGTCCAGCTCCACGTAGCACTTGTCGGCGATCTCGAGCGTGTTGTCGCAGGCCTCGGGGCAATACGGGAACATCGCCCGCATCTCCTCCTCGGTCTTCATGTAAAACTCCGAGCCGGTCATGCGCATGCGGTTGGGGTCATCGACCTTGGCGTTCATGCCAATACACATGATGACGTCCTGCACGGGCGCATCCTCGCGGCGCAGGTAGTGGAAGTCGTTGGTGGCGATGACCTTGACGCCCACCTGCTTGGCGATGTCGATGAGCGTGCGGTCCATCTGCTCGTCAGTCAGGCCGTTGTCGGTGGTGATGCCGTGTTCCTGGATCTCGATGTAGAAGTCACCGGGCTCGAAGGTATCACGGAAGGTCTCGGCCCACTTGATGGCGCCTTCCATGTCGCCGCGGTCGATGTATTTGGGGATGATGCCCGCGATACAGGCGCTCGTGCAGATCATGCCCTTGGCATGGCGGCGCAGGTTGTCGAGCGTCACGCGCGGCTTGTAGTAAAAGCCCTGCACGGCGGCCTCGGAGACCGTCTGCATTAGGTTGACGTAGCCCTCCTGGTCCTTGGCCAGAAGGATCATGTGGTAGAGCTCGGGCTTGTGGTCGCGGGCAAGGGTCTCGTCCGGCGTAAAGTAGACCTCGCAGCCAAAGATGGGCTTGATGACCAGGGGCGGTTTGAGCTCGTCGATGTTGCCCTTCTCGTCCCACATGGCCATGTCTTTGACGTACTGGGCATGCTCGCGCGGGTTTGCCTCGGGGTCGGGCTCCACCAGCTCGTCGCGGCGGTCCTTTTCCAAGAAGGCCTTGTCGTGGCTCCAGGTTTTGTACTCGGGCGTGTTGTGATTGACGGCGTCGCAGGCCAGCGCCAGGTCGGGCACGCCATACATGTAGCCGTGGTCGGTAATGGCCACGGCGGGCATGCCAAGTTCAACGGCACGATTGACCATATCCTGGATACGGGTTGCGCCGTCGAGCATGGAGAAAACAGTGTGATTGTGCAGATGGACGAATGCCATGTGATGAGCTCCGATGCGGGTTCGTGTTCTGACTGAACGATTTTACCGCACGGCGCGGACGGCACCCGAACCTAGCCAAACCCACACGGCTCCTCTTGCAGTTGCGGTGAAATGCGGACTGTTTGGCGGCTTTTTTGGCCAAAACAGCCCGTATTCCACCGCAAGTTATCTGAGGGCTAGAGATTGTAGATGACTACTTGAGGTTCGGCGGGTTCGACGAAGATGGCTGGATTCGCCTGCTCCACGCGAACGAACTTGACCGTCACCGTCTCAAAGCCCGCCTTGTGCAACACGTCGGCGTAGACGCGCGCCTGCAGGGCGTGCTTCTCGAGCAGCTGGTCCGGCGTCTCATCCGGCGTGCCACCCGTCTTGTAATCGATGACCAGTGCGCGTGACGGATCGGCCGGGTCGGTCGCCAAAGCGTCGATGGCGCCTTCGGCATATGCACCGTAGCGGGCGATGTCCTCGTCCTCGCAGCCCAGCGAGAAGAACGGCACCTCGGCGCGAACGCACGGCCACGCGAACAGCTCGGCACGAACCGACGACTTGAGCCAGCGCTCCAGAGCGACATCGAAGCGCTCGCGCTGTTCTGGCGTCAGGTGCCACAGGCGAGCCAGGGCGTCGGCACGCTCAGCGGGCAGCGCATCGGCACCCATCTCGATGAGCCACTGGCAGGCGGCGTGGAAGGCCGAGCCCAGCGCCATGGGATTGCCGGCGGGCTCGACAGCGGCCACGTCTGCGTCCGTCATCTCGGAACCATCCGACTCCGCATCATCGCCGGCCTCGTCCATGGGAACACGAGCCTCGGCGGCACGGTCTTCCGTCTCGGCATGGAGTGCCGCGGCGATTGACGAGTAGCTATACGAGTCACGCATCGGATACGGACAGATGCCCATGCGCACGCCCACTGCCTGGGGATACACAAGCTCGAACGAATCGGGCTTGGGGTCGACAGGACCGGGGACGATTGTACTGGCCGAATCGTCGGCAGCATCCGTATCGGCATCGCCACGAACAAGCCTGCCCTCGGCATCCAGCGAAGCGTTGGCCTCAAACGTCTGCTCGCCAAAGGTAAAGCCCGCGAGCGAAATGAGCTCGTAGTCGCCCAGCTGGGAGTTGTCGAACACCAAGCGGTCGGCATCGAGCTGCGGCATATCCAGAGCATCGGTCGGCAAAATACGGCGCAGCACATCGTAGGTCAGATCGGTCTCGACATCAAAGGTCGGCGCCGTCACCTTGCCGCGGCTCACGCCGGCATCCATCGCCAGAATGACCAGCTCACGCGCTCGCGTCATGGCGACATAGAGCAGACGAGCCCGCTCCTCGAGCGAAAGCTGCAGGTCGTCGTTGCGCAGGCGAGCAAATGCCTCGGCGGGAGAACCCGTCGCACAGACGTCCTCCATGAGCTCCGGCGGCAGCCACAGCGACGTGCCCTTGCCCTTAAACGCATGCTCAAACTGCTTTTTGACGTCATCGCCCTTCACAAAGGTCCCATCGGCAAGCTTAACGCCATCAAAACGAGCTGGCAGTGCCACGACCTGCGCTCCGCCCTCGACACGCCCCATCTGAGCCGCACCGGACGGCTTGCGCACGCCAAAACACTCGGCAACCGCTACGACCGGATACTCCAGACCCTTGGACGCATGCACGGTCATGATGCGCACCGCGCCGTCGCCCTCCTCGTTGAGGGCACCCGGGGCCTCCTTGCCCGCCAAGAAGCGGTCGAAGGCCAGCGCGATGGAACGCGGCGAGTTGCCGAACTCGGCCTCCTCCTCGGCCACGGCGTCGAGCGCCTTGAGCACGTTGGCGGCGATGGCCTTGCCCTCGGGGCCGCGCTGCGCCAGGCGCACGAACCAGCCGGAGGCATTGACCGCGTCGCGCGCGATGGCGGCGAACGAATCACGCCCCACGCGACGCAGTGCGTAGCGCAGCACCTCGCGGGCACGCGTCACAAGCGGCAAGCCCTGCAAGCCCGGCACATCGGAATCGCTCATGATGCCCATGTCGATATTCCGGCGCGAGGTCTCCCCCGTCTCGCCATCGAGCTTGGTCGCCAGCGCCAGGAACTCCTGGGCGCCGAGCGCAAACATCGGCGAGGCGAGCAGCGGCATAAGGCCCTGCGCCGTATCGGCCGGATTGGCGAGCGCACAAACCAGGGCGCGCACCGTCTGCACCTCGGCTGCTTGGGCAAAGACCGAGCCGCCCGCGATGACGCAGTCGAGCCCCTGATCGCGGAAGGCCTGGGCGTAGACATCGGCGTTGGTCATGCGGCCCAGCAGCAGTACCATGCCGCCCTGGGGCTGGCCGGCATCGGCAAGCGCGCGGAAGCGCTCGGCGATCGCGCGGGCCTTGGCCTGTGTGCGCTCCTGCATACTGCCGCCGGCAACAAAGAGGGCCTGGCGGCGCGAGGCGTCCGCCACCAGCGTGTCCTTGCGGCCGTCGCTCGCCTCAAGATCCAAAAAGCTCTGCATCAGGCCGCCGTCATCGCCGTCGAAGACGCGTGCCACGTAACGCAGCACCTCGTCATGGCTGCGGAAGTTGCGCACGAGTTTGACGAGTTCGCCGGCAGGGGCATCGGCCACGGCAGTCGCCTCGGGCGCGGCAGACGAGCCCACCTTGCGCTCCTGACGACGGAACACCTCGACCTCGGCGCCACGGAAGCGATAGATGGACTGCTGCGCATCGCCCACGGTGCACAGCGCGCGCTCCCCCGCACCCGTCAGGTAGCGTATCAGATCGACCTGCATCTGGTCGGTATCCTGAAACTCATCGATCATGACCATCTTAAAGCGGCCCTCGTACGCAGCACGGATGGCAGGGTAATCGCGCAGGGCCTCGTAGGCCATACGCAGCAGGTCGTTATTATCGAGGGCGGACTGGGCAGCCTTCAGCGCGCGATACTCAGCCTCCACGGAACGGGCCAGGCCCACCAGCGCATCGAGCGCCGGGCCACCGCAGGCAAGCACGATATTGATAAACGCATCGGCGGCCTCGGCCTTGAGCAGCTCGACCTGCTCCTTAGGGAATGCCTTGCTCGCGCGCGGCATGGTGCACGACATCATGAGTCGCGCTGCATCGGCCATGGTCTTGCCGCTCGCCTCGAACGCGTCAATGGCGTCGAGTGCCATCTGCGCCTTCTCGGTCGCGGCCTTGCTTGCGCCCAGCGCCGCGCGATAGGCATCGGCGAGTGCCGAGGTATCGGCCTGCCCGCGCGCCACGCACACGTCGTCCATACCGCCCGGCAACTGGCTCGACAGCTCCAGCAGGTCGCGCACCAGGCCCTTGATGGTCGCGCCAGCGCCAAAGGAACCGCCCTCGCCCGCCATGGGATACCAGGCATAGAGGGCCTTGAGCGATGCCGCGAGCTCGGGGGCGGCATCGGGCGCCGTCGCGCGGGCCAACACATGCTCAACAGCCTGGTCCATAAGCTCGTCGGTATCGGTGAGCACCGTGAACTCGGGGTCGATGCCCAGCTCCAGCGCATGCGCGCGCAGGATACGCGAGCACATGCCGTGAATGGTCGAGATCCACGCGTCGTCGACAGTCAGCGCTTCCTCGTCCATGCCCTCGTCGATAAGCGCACGGCGCACGCGGTCGCGAATCTCGGCCGCGGCATCCTTGGTAAAGGTGATGGCGAGCACCTGGTCCAGATGCTCGACAAACGGACCGGATTCGGGCGAGAGCGCGTAGACGATGCGGCGCGTGAGGGTAAAGGTCTTGCCCGAACCGGCGCCCGCCGAGACAAACAGCGGACGGTCGAGCGTTTTGACGATCTGCAGCTGTTGCGGCATCAAAGTCGAAAGATCCATGGTCTACACATCCCTCCTTACAAACGTTCCTTCGTGGTTATACGAGCAGCGCGCATGCGCGGCCTGAGCCGACGTCGGGTCGACGGCGGCAACGTTGCCTGCCTCGAGCTCGCGCAGGCGCTCGGCGATGCCGGCCTCCACGCGGTCGAGCAGCGCATCGAAGTCCATGTTGCCGCCCTCGCTGGGGAAACCTTTCTTAAGGCCCGGGATGCGACCGTCGCCGCGCTCTTCCTCGAGTAGCTCGGCGCTCGCGGCACCGCGCAACGCCGGCTTGCCGCCCTTGGTCGAAAAGTAGAGCGCCGCGCGGGTGTCCAAATCCAGCGCCCGGCGCATGGCCTGCGCATAGATAAGCGTCTGGGTATGGGGCGGCAGCCACCGCGGATCGTCGATGGGCGCCGTGCCCGATTCCTCGTCGCGCACCGTAGGGTCGGCGAGCTTAAACTCCTCAACGCCCGTGCGGTGCTTGTAGTCGATCACGACGGCGCGGTTCTCGGCATCCACATCCACGCGGTCGATGCGCCCGCCGAGCGGCCAGCCGGCATACTCAACGTTAAGATCGTTAAAGGCAAACTCCAGGTAGCGTGGAGCAAAAGGAGTCAGCGCCTCGGCTTCATAGGCAAGCACACCCTCCAGCTGCGGCAGGATCTCGGCCACCTGGCGCTCCTCTACCGGAGAGAGCGGCACGAGCGGGCCCTCGTTGCCACGCTTGGAAGCATGCTCGGCCAAAGTCTCGTCAAAGACCTCGCGCAGCAGCTCCTGAGCGCGCGGCAGGTTCTCGGGCGTCACGCGCTCCATGCCCTCCTGGGGCAGACGAGCGTGCAAATGCTCCAGCACGTCGTGGACAAAGTTGCCCTTCTCCATATTGCCAAAGCCGGCGTCGATCGACTGGGGCTTCACGCGGTACGAGACGAACCAGCATAGCGGGCAGGTCGAATAGGCCTCGATCTGCGAGGCAGACGTCAGGCGCGGCACCAGCGGCGCATCCTCGCCCTCGCCATCGCGACGGCGCAGGACCAGATACGGAATGGCTTCATCGCTCAGATGCTGAGGAGCTTCGCAGGTCACGCGCTCGCGCCTAAGACCTTCGCCTGCCGCGGGATCAAAATCGGCGACGATACCGCCCTCGCCCACGCACGCAACCTTGACGGCGCCAGCGGCCTCGGCATGCGCCCGCAGCTCGGTCCATACGGCTGCCGGGTAGCACTCGCG
>JAXIZX010000191.1:0-2405 GCA_036303765.1 Collinsella sp.
GTCGGGGACCCACACCTCGACCACGTTGCCGACCGACAGCATGCGGGCGAGGAACTCGGCGTCGTTGCGGTCGTTCTTCCTGCGCCTGTCCGCGCTGGGCTTGATCATCTTCGAGACGGCGCCGACCACGCAGTCGACCCCCAGGCCGGAAAGCCTCTTCTGCAGGTCGAAGCCCGTGACCCCGGACTCGTACACGCACCTGGCCCTGGGGTCCGCGGAACGGACCCACTCCGCGACGGCGCCGGCGTCGTAGCCGAAGGTCGCGGCACGTACCTCCCCGGTCATGACGTCGAGGGAGACGGCCTTTATCGAGCGGGCGTGGACGTCGAGGCCGATGAAGGTGGTAGTATCGAGCATGGGAGCCCCTTCCATGAATGCGGCGTGGCCGCCACGGTTGGATTAGACACTCACCATTGTCGGCCTAATCCGCGGTCTTTCATGCAGCAGGGGCTCTCAATGTTTTTATGTCCTGCTCATATCGTCTGTGCCGGCAGTTGGGGACACTCCTTTGGTGCGGGGGCAGCTAAAAGAGTCCCGTCCCACATTGGCTACCCGTGGGAGGATGAGCGGTTACTCGCCCAAGATCAGCTCGGCGAGTTCGTCTTGGGTGTCCACCACGTAGTCGGCGCCGGCGGCCTCCAGCTCTGCGCGGCCGCGGAAGCCCCAGCTGACGCCCGCGCTCTTAAGGCCGGCGTTGTGGCCGGTCAGGATATCGACATTGGAATCGCCCACATAGAGCGTGGTTGCCGGATCGGCGCCCAGCTCCTTCATCACATGCAGCGTGACGGGTGCTTCGGGTTTGGGCGGAAATGCGTCCACACGGCCCTGCACCAGCGCAAAGCGCTCGGGGCCAAAGTATTTCTCGATAAGCGGGGCTGCCGAAATATGATCCTTGTTGGTGAGCACGGCAAGCTGAACGCCCGCAGCGCGCAGACGGTCGAGCATCTCAATCGTGCCGGCGTAGGGAGCGGTGTGGTCCTCCTTGTGCTTGCCGTAATAAGCTCTAAACTCGGCAAGTGTCTGCTCAAACATACGGCCGTCGCCCGCGTATTCGGCGGGCATAAAGCGCTCGACCAGCTTAAGCATGCCGTTTCCCACTTTGTAGCGGTACTCGTCCACGGCAAACGTGGGCCAGCCGTGCATCTCGCAGGTATGGTTACCGGCTGCCGCCAGGTCCTCGAGCGTGTTGAGGAGGGTGCCGTCTAAATCAAAAATCACATGGGAAAAAGCTGCTGCCATGGGTGCTCCTGCCGTTTGGGTTATAGGACGCACCCATGATACCGGGCTGGCATGTCGGGCATGTTTGAAATCTGAACAACTTTGAATACCGTGTATCGGGCCGCGCTGCCCGACCATCTCTGTCGTTAGCAAATTCTCGGCAGCTGCTCTCCTACGAGCATGTCGAGGATGCGGGTTGATCCCCAGCCGGTGCGTACGCGCACGGCGGGTCGAGCACCCTCGGCAAGCGGCAGCACGCGACCGATGATGGCGGCGTTCTCGCCGTAGCGGGCGGCGCGCATGGCCGCCAGCGCGGCATCGGCCTGCTCGGCCGGCACCACGGCGACCATCTTGCCCTCGTTTGCCACCTGCAGAACGTCGTAACCGAGCATCTCACATGCCGCCTGCACGTCGGGGCGCACGGGCACGGCATCCTCGTCAATCTCCATGGCGACGCCGCTGGCCTGGGCAAACTCGTTGAGCGTAGATGCCAGGCCGCCGCGCGTGGGGTCGCGGAAGCAGCGGGTGTCGGGGGCGGCGGCGAGCACGTCGGCAATCAGATGATTGAGCGGCGCGGCGTCGCTTTCGATGTTGCTCGAAAACGCCAAGCCCTCGCGCTGGCTCATGATGGCGATGCCGTGGTCGCCGAGCGTACCCGATACCAGGATGGCGTCGCCGGGCCGACAGTTCGCACCGCTGAGCGCTACGCCCGCGGGCACTTCGCCCACGCCGGCGGTATTGATGTAGACGCCGTCGGCACCGCCACGCTCGACCACCTTGGTGTCGCCGGTGATAATCTTCACACCTGCTTCACGTGCTGTTTCGGCCATGGTCTGCACAATCTGGCGAAGCTTGTCCATGGGATAGCCCTCTTCGAGGATAAAGCCGCATGAGAGGTAACGCACGTTAGCGCCCGAGGTCGCGACGTCGTTGACGGTTCCGCATACGGCGAGGCGGCCGATATTGCCGCCGGGGAAGAACTGCGGCGTTACCACAAAGCTGTCGGTCGACATGGCGATGCGCCCGCTCGCGGGCAGCGCGGCGACGCCGGCATCGTTGCCCGCGAGCAGCTCGGGCGACCCAAAGGCATCCAGAAAGACCTCGTCGATGATACGTTTCATCATCTGTCCGCCCGAGCCGTGGCCCAGCAGGACAGTGCTATCGGTGACGCTATGGGACATATCGAA
>JAXIZX010000192.1:0-2085 GCA_036303765.1 Collinsella sp.
ATCAACTGGAGCTATATGTGGCGCCGCCTGATGAGCTACGTTTGGCTCGACCTGCTGCTAGTAGTGATTGTGGCGGCGATCCTTGTCTATGGATACAACCAGACGCTGCCCAACGGCGCGTTTACCGCAGGATGGATCCCCAGCGCCACCGTTCGCGGCATGACGCTGACGCCCGCGCGCGGCTGGGACCTGACAACACTCACCTATACCGTCGAGCTTGCGCGTACCACCAAGACTTTCCCCCTCGCGCAGGACCTCGTCACGCTATGGCCTCTCTACCTTGTCGTTGTGGGTTGGCAGGTCATCAGCGTGCTCAACATGCTCGGCGGCGCCCGCCGCGTGCGCCGCACCATGGCGCCGCTCAACGATCTGGCCCTGCGCGTGGACGAACTCGGCCGCATGCAACTCGCCGGCGGCAAAATGGAAACACTGGAGCAGGCCATCGAGCGCGCAAGCGTCGACTCGCCGAGCGTCACCACCGGCGACGCCGACCTGGCAAGCATCGAGGTCGCACTCAACCGCCTGCTGCGCCAGATGCAAGAGGCCAAACTGCAGCAGATGCGCTTTGTCAACGACGCGAGCCACGAGCTGCGCACGCCCATCGCGGTGATTCAGGGCTACGTGAACATGCTCGACCGCTGGGGTAAGGACGACCCGGACGTGCTGGCGGAATCCATCGCGTCCCTTAAAGCCGAAAGCGAGCACATGCAAGAGCTTGTGGAGCAGCTGCTGTTTTTGGCACGCGGCGATGCCGGGCGCACGGTCCTGCGGCGTGCGGATACCAACCTGGCCGCACTGGTCGGCGAGGTATGCGAGGAATCGCAGATGATCGATACCGCGCACACGTATCGGCTGGCGTACGACACCGCGCTTGTCAGCGATTCGCGCTGCGACGCGCCCGTCGACGTGGCACTCGTGAAGCAGGCGCTACGCGTGATCGTGCAAAACGCCGCCAAGTATTCGGACGCGGGAACGACCGTCACATTTGGCATAACGCCGGATGCGGGCGCGGGCACAATCGACATAAGCGTTGAGGACGAGGGCATCGGCATGAACCAGGAATCCGCAGCTCACGCGTTTGAACGGTTCTACCGCGCCGACAACGCACGCAATGCCGGCGCGCAGGGCTCGGGCCTGGGGCTTGCCATTGCCAAGTGGATCGTCGATAGCCATGGCGGTGTCATTGGCGTGACCTCAGTCGAGGGCGTCGGCAGCCGCTTTACGATTCGCCTGCCGCGGTAGGAAGCCCCTCGGCATAAATAAAGGGATAGGGCCACGCGGCCCTATCCCTTTTTGCTAGCTATGGCAGCTTGTGCGCTACTCGCGGCACAGGTGCACGGCGAAACCGGCGAACTCACGCTTAAAGTACACGAGCTTGGTGCCGCCGTCGGGCAGCAGCACGCGCGACTCCTCGTTGACCTCGAGCCCGCGCTCGGCAAACCACCTCTCGGCCGCATCGATGTCGTTGACGGCAAAGCCGATGTGGCCCTTGGCGCCACGACCGTTCTGCTTCATGATCTCGACCAACGAATCGTTAAAGTACGAAACCGGGGTCTCGATAACGGGCAGGCCCATCATCGTCGAGAACAGCTCCGCGATCTCCAGGGCATCGGCCGGGTCGGTGGCGTTGATGCCCACGTGAGCGACGCGCATGCCAAAGAGCTCTACCGGGTTGGCGTTCTGCTCACTCATACAGTCAGCGCCTACTGAGCCATGACGTCGAGGACGGCCTTCTCGGCGGCGACGCGGTTCATGCCGGTCATGAAGGGCACGCCGCTCACGTACGGGCAGGTGAGGCCCTCGGGGGCAACGGTGGTGGCGATCAGCAGGTCGGCGCCCTCGTCGCAAACGTCCTTGGCCTCGGAGATGGCGCACTGCACGATCTCGTACTTGTCGGCGTAACCGTTGGCGTCGAGCAGGGTAGCGACCTTCTGGGCAACGAGCGTGGAAGTAGCAGCGCCAGCACCGCAAGCCAAAACGATCTTCTTCATAGGTAATGTCTCCCTTCATGGTTTACTTTAGGTAAGTGTACCGCAGCGAGCGATGGCACTCAGCCTCGATGAGCTTTTATGCCAGTTTGCTTGC
>JAXIZX010000193.1:0-9282 GCA_036303765.1 Collinsella sp.
GAGGTCACCCCCTACATCCACGGCAACATGAACCTTTAGGTTACGCCGTTTTACAAACGGCGTAACTGCTCGGCGCTGCGCGGGCTCCGGGCACGGCAATCTGACGTTCAACTTCACGGGCGCGACCAAAAGGTCAGCGCCCGCTTGTTTCACGTCACCTTACCGCACCCGGAGCCCGCTCGCTCGCATACGCTCAACCTGGACTGCGTTAACTGACCTGTCAATAAGGGACAGGTTTATTTTGGCAGGTTTTATCTTGGGAAACGCGAACAGGGCCGTGACACCCATACGGCGTCGCGGCCCTTTTCCTTGGAGAAGGATCAATTGATTGAACGGGATGACCGTTCTAGTCTTCGAGTCCGCTATTGATGAGCTCCGCAATCTCAACGGGATCGGTGCTCGCGCGCACCTTGTCACGGAAGCCGGCGTCCATCAGCATCACGGCAGCCTTGGAGAGCAAGCGCAGGTGCGTGGTTCCTGCCTCGCCGGCAGGCACGTACAGCGCGAGCGCAACATCGACGGGCACACCATCGAAGCTCGGCCATTCAACGGGCTCGACCAGCTTAAGCACGGCAACGCCCGGCGTGTGGATAGCATCGCTTTTGGCATGTGGAACGGCAAAACCGGCGACAAGGCCAGTCTCGGCCTCGTTCTCGCGAGCCATGAAGGCAGTCTCTACGGCAGATGCGTCGTCAGCAAAGCCGAGCTCGACGGCCTGATCGGACAAATAATGCAGGGCATCCTCGCGCGAGGCGGCGGTATACCCTATCGTCACTTGGTTGGCAGATACAAATCCCATGGAAACCTTCCTTACAACACAGACCTGACCGCAGCTTCGATGCCGTCGGCGTCCAAACCGTACTTGTGCAGCAAATCGACCGCAGGGCCGGACTCGCCATACACATCGCGCACGCCGACGCGACGCATCGGCACCGGATACTGCTCCGCTAGCACCGAGGCAACGGCCTCGCCAAGACCGCCGATAATCGAATGCTCCTCGGCAGTGACCACGCGACCGGTCTTCTTGGCGCTGGCTACAACCAGGCGTTCGTCGAGCGGCTTGATCGTATGCATGTTGATGACCTCGGCATCGATGCCATCGGCAGCGAGCGCCTCGGCAGCCTCAAGCGCCTCGGCGACCATAAGGCCACAAGCGATGATGGTCACATCGGACCCCTCGCGCACGACCACGCCGCGACCAATCTTGAACTCATAGTCCTCGCAGTCGTTGATGACCGGTGTTGCCAGGCGGCCGAAGCGCATGTAAACCGGGCCCTCAAACTCATAGGCGGCGCGCACACAGGCACGAGCCTCGACGTCGTCGGCGGGAACGATCACCGTCATACCCGGGATCGTGCGCATGAGCGCGATGTCCTCGCAGCACTGATGCGTGGCGCCGTCTTCACCGACCGAGATACCCGCATGCGTGGCGCCGATTTTGACGTTGAGGTGCGGATAGCCGATGGAGTTGCGCACCTGCTCGTACGCGCGGCCGGCGGCGAACATGGCAAAGGTGCTCGCAAAGGCGACGTGGCCCGTGGTTGCAATGCCGGCGGCAAGCCCCATCAAGTTGCTCTCGGCAATGCCGGCGTCGTAGAAGCGCTCAGGGTGTGCAGCCTTAAACTTACCGGTCTGCGTGGCGGCGGCCAGGTCGGCATCGAGAACCACAAAGTCATCGCGCTCATTGCCCAGCTCGACAAGTGCCTCGCCGTAGCTAACGCGCGTGGCGACTTTCTTGACGTCTGCCATTAGAGCTCCTTCCCTGCTGCTGCGAGCTCGGCCATGGCCTGCTCAAACTGTTCATCGTTGGGCGCCTTGCCATGCCAGCCAACCTGGTTCTCCATAAAGGAGACGCCTTTGCCCTTCACCGTCTCGGCGATGATAGCGACGGGCGTGCCGGTCACCTCGCGAGCCTCGGCGAAAGCCGCCTCAATCTGCGCCATGTCGTTGCCATCGGCCAGCTCGATCACATGCCACTTAAAGGCGCGGAACTTGTCAGCGAGCGGCATGGCCGAGTTGACCTCATCGATCGTGCCGTCAATCTGCAGGCCGTTGTGGTCGACGACGGCGACAAGATTGTCGAGCGCATGGTTGCCGGCAAACATGGCCGCCTCCCACACCTGACCCTCCTCGCACTCGCCGTCGCCCAGCAGCGTGTAGACACGGTAGCTGTCGCCCCAGTGCTTTGCGGCGAGCGCCATTCCAACCGCGGCGGAGATACCCTGACCGAGCGATCCGGTAGACATGTCGACGCCCGGCGTGTCATTCATATTGGGATGGCCCTGCAGGCGGCTGCCGATATGACGGAGCGTCTCGAGCTCCTCCTTGGGAAAGAATCCGCGTTCGGCGAGCACGGCATAGAGTGCCGGAGCGCAATGTCCCTTGGAGAGCACAAAGCGATCGCGCTCGGCGCGGCTCGGATTCGCCGGGTCGACATCCATTTCCTCAAAGTAGAGGTAGGTCATAATGTCGGCGGCGCCAAGCGATCCGCCCGGATGCCCCGACTTGGCGGCGTGGACGCCCGTGACAATACCGCGGCGAACCTCATTGGCAATCTTGGCCAGTTCCTGATCGGTCATGGAGTTTCCTCTCTTGAGCACGCCGGCCCGGCATAACAAATGCTGGGCCGGCAGAACCATCGTTACTGTGCCTCGACGACCTTTTTCCAGTCAGCCTCGAACGAGGCAAGGCCCTGGTCGGTCAGCGGGTGATGCAGGCATTTCTTAAGAGCGGCCATGGGGACGGTCGCGATATCGGCACCGAGCAGCGCCGCCTGGGTCACGTGATTGGGCGTGCGGACAGATGCGGTGATGATCTCGACGGTGTCGTCGACGTTCTTGCCAGTCCAGTCATAGTTCTTGATGCAGGTCACAACGTTGTCGAGCTGCGAGATACCGTCCTCGGCGATGTCGTCGAAGCGTCCCACAAACGGGCTGATGTAGCGGGCACCGGCGTTGGCGGCCATGAGGGCCTGCGTCGGCGAGAAGACAAGCGTCATGTTGACGCGCACGCCTGCATCGGCCAGCGCGCGGCAGGCGGCGAGGCCGGCCTCGCACACGGGAAGCTTAACCACGATGTTGGGAGCCAGAGCGGCAAGGCGCTTGCCCTCCTCGATCATGCCCTCGGCAGTGGTCGCGGTGGACTCGGCGGACACGGGCAGGCCCTCGCAAAGCTCGGCGATCTTGAGCATGTGGGGTTCAAAGTCTGCAAGCTTGCCGCCGGTCTTGGCGTACAGGGACGGGTTGGTGGTTACGCCGGCAAGGCAGCCCCAGCTCTTGGCCTCGGCGATCTCGTCAAGGTTGGCGGTATCGATAAAGAACTTCATGGTGCAAACTCCTTCGGAGGAATCCAAAACTCAAAAGAAAGGACAAAGGGGGTGCCCCTTTGTCCTATGTGCCGGGCCTGCAGCTGGGACATGCCCCAGGCCCGGCGTCGTGTAGGAAAAACTACTTAGTCCTCGAGAGCCTTCTCGATGCGGCTCGTGACGCCCTTGAGGTTAAGACCGACGACGTACTGCTTGATCGGGCGCTTGATGTGCTCAATCACAAAGCGCTTGCCGTCGATGTCCTGGGCAGCGAGGTTGCGATAGAGCTTCTCGACCTGCTCCTTGACCTCGGGATCGTTAAAGGCGTAGTGGCCGGAGACATCCAGAATCTTCAGGCTGAGCTCGTCGTCGGCCAGAATGTCGTCAACCTGCAGGTTAACGTCGTCGCCGGTCATCCACTTGCGCCAACGCTCGGTCTTGATAGCCTTGACCAGCAGCGTGTGATACAGGTCGGAGGGATCGTCGCACAGGCCGTTGTCGACCAGAATCTGCTCGGTAGCGCAGAGCTTGAGGTAAGCGCGGGTCTCCTCGGTGCCGTACTGAGGGGCGACATTGGAGGCCGTCACGTGAGCCGGGATGTGCTCGAGCAGCGTTGCGTCATCCAGATAGTCGGCGTTGTGCTCCTTCAGGCCCACGCCGTAGCGTTTTGCCATGTCGGCGAGCTCGCGGGCGTTCTTAAAGTTGTAATGGCCGACCTGCTCGGTCCAACGGGTAAGCGTGCCGGTCTGACCGACGATAAAGGTGGGCATGGGGCAGCCGCGCTTCTCGAGCTCGGGCTGCAGCTGAGAAATGAACTCCTCGTACTTATCGGTAGAGGTCAAGCCGCCATTGGTCTCCTCGGTACCGACCTCATAGGCGACCTCGGGCAGGTTATGCTCGCGACGATACTGCTCAAGGTAGTCGATAAGATCGATCGTGCGGCGAAGAACCACGTCGAGCGGAATAACCTTGCCGATCTGATAGGGGTCCTTGGTGGGGTCGACCATCAGCAGGTCAAAGCCTGCCTCCATGTCGGCAACGAAGGACTTGCGGGCGAGCTCCATGGCCTCGTCCTCGGGCAGGTGGGCGTTACGCTCCTCGTCGCGCTGCCACGGACCGCCGTGATCGCGGCACAGGTAGTACGGGCCGGTGTAACCCACCTCGTCGGCAACCTTCTTGATGTCGGCGGCAAAGCGCGTCTGGTCCCAACCGTTGACGTAGCCGGCGCCCATCTCGTCCATATCGACCTGGTTGCGGCTGGCGATAAACATGGGCGGGAAATCCTCGTCCTTGGCAAGCTCGAACACGGCCTGAATCAGGTTGGGGCTCATGGGGCCAATGCCGACCATGGTTGCGTGATCGCCGCTGTCCTGCAGCTTGAGCATACCCTGAACGGCCTGGCGGATGGTGAGGTTGGACATTTTGTTCTCCTTCTCCAGAGGATTTTTGACAAAAGTTCCCTGGGACCCAGATGTGGGCCCTATCAGTACGGATGGATTTTGTTGTGTAGGGGCGGTTGTGCGGAGTCAAATCCATCCCTCCGCACAACCGGAGTCCTTAAAGGTTTACTTGGCCTGCTTATCGAGCGTGGGCTTCATGGCAATCAGGATTGCAGCGGCGACCACGGAGCCAATCACGATGTCCAGGCAGAACAGCGCGACGTTGTTGGTGGCAAGGGCGACGATAAAGCCACCGTGTGGGACGTAGCAGTCGATACCCTGGAAGGCGGCGAGTGCCGCACCCACGGCAGAGCCGATGCAGATGCCGGGCAGGGTGTGGCCAAGGTCCTTGACCGCGAAGGGGATAGCGCCCTCGGTGATGCCGATGCAGCCCATGAACAGTGCGGAGATACCCATCTGGCGATCGGCGTCATCGAACTTGTTCTTGGCAATGAGCGCTGCAAGACCGCAGGCAATCGGGGGAATGGCGACGGCGACGCGGAACATACCGTTAGGGCCGTAGATGCCGGAGGCCATGATGGCCATAGTAAAGGTCGAAGCGGTCTTGTTGATGGGGCCACCCATATCGAAGGCGGTCATAACACCAATGACCAGGCCCAGGACGACGGCGGAGCCGCCCTGCAGGCTACCGAGCACGCTGGTGAGCCAATCCATCACAAAGCCAAGCGGCGTGGCCAGGATGTAGATGTAGGCCATGCCCAGGACGAGCGAGGTCAGAATCGGGATGATCAGGATCGGCATGATGGTCTGGATGGTGTTGTTGACCTTCCAGGTCTTCATCCAGCGGACAAAGTAACCGCAGATGACAGCCATGATCATGGCGCCCAAGAAGCCAGTCGAAACGCTGTTGCCGCTCGGGGTGACGACGGCGTTGTTGACCAAGTAGCCCAGGACAAAACCGGGGGCGAGCGCGGGCTTGCCGGCCATCGAGTAGGCGATGTATGCCGCAAGCACCGGAATCATCATGGAAATACCGGCCATGCCGATGGTATTAAGGCTCACCATCAACGGGTTGGTGACCTCCATACCGCTAGCACCGGCAGTACCGGATGCCAACGAGAAGGCGAGGAACACGCCACCGATAACGACAATGGGGATAAAATAGGAAACGCCGGTATTGAATGCATTGAGCAGCGTCTTACCCGGATCGGCAAAGATAGACTGCTTGGACGCCGGTGTCGGGGCCTGCGGGGCAGCGGAGACGGCCTTCTTCTCTGCCTTGGCCTCGGCCTTGGGCGCGTCAACGGCACCGCCCGTCGCCTTGATGATCTCAACAGCCTGGTCGATGATCCTGACCGGATCGGCGATCACATCGGAAGTACCGACCTTGAGGAACTTGCCCTCGGCCATCTTCTGCTCAAAACGGTCCTCGTTCTCGACACCCACGTCGACGGACTCCAGGACCAGGTCGGCGGAGTCCACGTCTTCCTGCGTGAGCTCATTCTCGATACCCAGGCCACCCTGAGCCTCGACCTTGCACTCGATGCCACGGGCGGCGCATTCATCCTGAATCGCCTTCTGGGCCATATACGTGTGGGCGATACCCACGGTACAGGCGGCAACGCCTACGATCTTCATTGCTTCCCTCTTTTCATAGAGTTGCGTGCGCAAGACACCGTTTGCGGAGGCCTCCGGAGCATCCCCTGCCGTTTGGACTTGCTGTCTTTTCGACAAGAACAATATAGGTGCTCGTTTTTCTTAATGCCAGCTTATTTCGGTAAACGCGCAGGTCAGAGCGTTGGTTATGCGATTTAGTTATGCGTTTAACCAAAAATGAATCCTGCGATTTTACCCTCGATTTCAAAAGTCAAGAAGTATTTGATTTTCTCGGTAGACGGCAGATGTGCATGCCGGTCACAAATTTCGACCCCACCCATATACCGCATTTGTTGCATACTCATATGAAAGGAAAAAGCCGCTCACCGAAGCGTATCCCTCGCCAAGACTCAAAGTCATCATGTTGGAAAATGCTCATCTGTCGGAAGGAGTCGCTGTGGCAAAACAGCGCGTTACGATCGCAGACGTCGCTCGAGAGGCGGGAACCTCGACGGCAAGCGTCTCGTATTACCTCAACGACAAACGAGAAAAGCTTAGCGAGAAGACACAGAACAAAATCGCGCGCGTCATTAAGGAACTCGGATACGTTCCCAACGCCCAAGCGCAGACGCTCACCGGCAAGCAAACCCACGTCATCGCCATCATCATTTTGGATAACACCAACAAATGGGCGGGGCTCGTTCTCAATGGCATGGAGCAGGTCATGCTCCCCGCGGGCTACCAGACGGTCGTTTGTACGAGCAACTTTAACCCCGAGACCGAGCTCATGTACGTCGACAAGATGCTCTCGCTGGGCGTCGATGGCTTTATCATCCAGCCCACGGCAAACTTCAAAGCCGTGCACGACCGCATTAGGCGCGCCGGCAAGTCGGTCGTCTTTTTCGATGCGGCCATCTATAGCCCAGGTACCAGCTGGATCAAAACCAACCTTTACGACGGCGTGTACAACGCCACGCAGGCGCTCCTCGACGCCGGCTACGAAGATTTCTTTTCCATTGCCGCCAACATGACCGAGATGCGCACCCGCATGGAGCGTTTTCAGGGGTATGCCGAGGCGCTGGCAGCGAACGGACAGCTCTACAAAGCGATTCCCATCGACCACAACAAGCCGTCAATCAACGAGCTTACCGAGTACTTTAAATTCAAGTTCAATCCCGCCAAGCGTACGCTCATCTTTGTCCAAAACCAATGGGCGCTCCCCCGCGTCTACAAGGCGCTTCAGCCCATGGCCCATCTACTTCCGCAGCAAATCGGCCTTTTGGGACTCAACTGCGAAGACTGGACTAATCTCACCACGCCGACCGTCTCCACCATCATCGAGCCCGTCGACCAGGAAGGTCGCGAAGCAGCCGAGATGCTGCTCGCCCTACTTGACGGCAGCAGCGAACCCGGCGAGCAGCGCATTCTCGAGTGCAAGCTCAACTGGCTCGACTCCACCTCGATCTAGACCGCGGGACAAATTAATCAGTAGCGTCTATCCCAAATCTTAAGTATTTGTTCGATAGAACGGCCCCTGCCGGCTCCTGCTAGACTGGTAGATTCCCAACCGTCCATCCAGGAGCCTCCATGTCGCGCAAGTCCGCCTACAAGCAAGTACTTTCCATCGGCACCGCCGTGGTGCTCGGGTTTGCGCTGTTTACGGGATCGCTCGACGGAGCGCCCAAGTTGCTGTCGCCGCAAAGCGATGAGCAGGCGGCGACTCTGGCCGAAAAACAAAACGAGAGTCCCAGCCGCACCGACGACGAGGCAGACCTGGTCGCTCGGCTCGAATCGGGAACGGCGAGCTCCCCGGACCCTCAAAACAGCCAGGACTCTGGCGATGGCTCCGATTCCGCCGCAACCGACACCGGCGACGGCGCTTCCGCGGACAGCGCCGCCACCCCCATCGACGAGGTCGAAAACCCCGACCTCAACCGCGCCCGCGGTGTTTATCTCAGCAGCATTCCCGACTACGCCGGCAACCCCTACGTTGCCCTTCGCGCCGACAGCACGCACCCGCTCGGCACACCATCATTCACGCTCGATGAATACGAGCGCGCTACAGAAGAGGGCTGCTTTAAGAAGTTCTCCAAGCTCGACAGCCTGGGCCGCACCCGCAAAGCACTCGCCTGCGTGGGCCCCGAATCACTCGGTCAAGGCGAGCGCGGCGATATCTCGCGTATCCATCCTGCCGGTTGGCACCAGCAGCGCTACGACTTTATTCCGGGCCAGAGCCTCTACAACCGCTGCCACCTTATCGCCTGGTCGCTCTGCGGCGAAAACGCCAACCGCAAAAATCTCCTCACCGGCACGCGCTATCTCAACGAAACGGGCATGCTGCCGTTTGAGGAGCAGATTCTCGGCTATATTCGCGATACGGGCAACCATGTGCTCTACCGCGTCACGCCCATGTATAACGAAGAGGAACTTGTCTGCCGCGGTGTGCGCCTTGAGGCGCAATCGGTCGAGGACCACGGCAAGACCCTGTGCTTCCACGTGTACTGCTATAACCTACAGCCGCACGTTCAGATCGACTACGTCACCGGCCGCAACCAGGCCTCGGGGAACTAGCCCCAAGCCACGACAAGAACCGATTTGCAACCCCACCGGGGACCAAAAAGGGCCGCCCTGGATTGCCCAGAGCAGCCCTTGCATCGGCATGCATGTTGCAGGCAAAGTCCCACGCTACTTGGCGCGGCCCTCCTCATAGCGCTCCACGAGCTTGGCCTGAACGTCATAAGGCACCTGCTCATAGCCAGCGGGCTTCATGGTAAAGTCACCCGTGCCGCGCGTGATAGAGCGCAGGCGCGTCGAGTAATCCGTCAGCTCGGCCAGCGGCGCCTGGGCGATGACCACGGTGTCTCCGCGCTCATCGGTCTCCATGCCCGTCACGCGACCGCGCGATGCCGAGATGTCGCCCATCACGGCGCCGGCGTAGCTCTCGGGGATAGTCACCGTGATTTCCTCGATGGGCTCCAGCAC
>JAXIZX010000194.1:0-4060 GCA_036303765.1 Collinsella sp.
TGCACATCACTGTTCATCTACGGCAAATCGGGCCTGGGCAAGACGCACCTGCTGCTTGCCATCAAAAACGAGCTCGCCGAGAAGTCGCCCGAGATCAAGGTCAAGTATGCCAACTCCCAGGCATATCTGGACGACCTGATGACCGAGTTCGACCGCCAAAAGAAGAGCAACGCCCCCATCATGCAGGCGTACCACGGTGTGGACGTGCTCATCATCGATGACATCCAAAACATCATCGGCAAGCGCGCGAGCGTGGACTACTTTTTCCAGCTCATGGACGAGTTCATCCGCAACAACAAGAAGGTCGTCATCGCGGCAGACCGCGCCCCCAAGGACCTGAGCATGGACGAACGCCTGACCAGCCGCTTTAACGCCGGTATGCTCTGCCTGGTCGCAGAGCCCAGCTACGAGATGAAATACAAGATCTTGCAGCGCTATTACGAGAACACCATCGTCGCCGCTCCCGAGGCAGGCGACGACTCGCTGCTGGCGGCCTATGGGGGCGACGGCGGGCACCTGACCGACGAGCACTTTAAACACATGGCCGAGGTCTCGGGCACCAACATCCGCGAACTCGAGAGCTTCTGCGAGCGCTGTGCCGGCGAGGCGGGGGACCGCGAGCGCGAGGGCGGGGAGCTCACCTTTGACGATATCGACGCCATCGCCGGCCAGTACTTCGACACATCGGCCAAAAAGATCAACGTGCAAACGGTTCAGTCCGTCATTGAAGAGCAGTACGGCGTGACGCACGAGGAGCTCATCGGCCCGCGTCGCAACGCCAATATCGCCAAAGCACGCCATATCGCTATCTACCTGGCCATCGAGATGTGCGAGATGACGACCACGGCGGTGGGCGCCGAATTTGGCAACCGCAACCACTCGACCGTCAGCACGAGCTACAAAAAGGTCCAGAAGATGATCCAGGAAGACCGCACCGTCACCGAAGACCTCAAGTCGCTGCGCGATAAAATTACACTGCGCTCGTAGGGAAATAGAGACACCTGTTGAAAACTTGTCGAAACCACGGGCATAAGGTGTCTAAAACCCAACCCGCGGTGATGAAAAGTTTTGCGCAGGTTTTGAACGTGGAAAACCACCCCTGTTGCACACAGGTTGCTGTCGATTCTCTTTCTGGGTCTGACCTGCGTCTTTGGGAGTAATCAACAGTTTCGTCAGTGCTATTACTATTATTAAGATATTTATATCTATAGAAAGGTATTAAAAGATGAAGTTCACCGTCAGCCAGAGCTCGCTTACACAAGCCATCGGCGTCGTAATGAAGGGTGTCGCTTCGGCATCCACCCTTCCCATCCTGTCGGGCGTGCTCGTCAAGGCGCAAGACGGCATCTTGGAATTCCAGACCTCTAACTACACCATCTCGATCCGTCACCGCATCGCGGCGCATGTCGAAGAAGAGGGCGAGATGGTTATCCCCTGTAAGATGCTCTCCAATATCACCAAGACCCTCCCCGATGCCCCGGTCACCTTTGAGCTGTCCGAGCGCCAGGTGCTGATTAGTTGCGAGAAGAGCTCTTTTCGGCTGAACACGCTCGATGCCAATGACTTCCCCGAGTTTCCGGCCTATGCCATCGAGAGCGCCGTGGAACTGCCGACCGATATCTTGTCCGAGATGGTCGGCCGCGTGTGGCGCGTCACCTCGACCGACAAGGCCCGCCCCATCCTGGGCGGCGTGCACATGAAGGTCGAGAACAATACCGTGCGCCTGGTGGCGACCGATTCCTTCCGTTTGGCCGTGTGCGATACGCAGGTCGAGACCTCGACCCTCGAAGGCTCCTTTGAGCTCAACGTTCCGGCCGACGCCTTTAACGACGCACTGAACATCATGGCCAGCCAGGCGACCATCATGATCGGGGCTACCGACACCCAGGTCGTCTTCGAGGCCGGCAACACCACCTACGTGTCGCGTCGTATCGAGGGCGTGTACCCCAACTACAAGCAGCTCATCCCCGATTCGTGCGTGACGAGCATCAAGATCGACGTCGCTGCCTTTAACGCCGCTCTCAAGCGCGTGGCCGTTATCGCGAGCGCCAACCCCGCCGTCAAGTTCGAGATCGATGTCGAGAACGGGCAGATGGGCCTGTCCTCCATTTCCAATGACCAGGACCTTGCACAGGAGACGATCGATGTCGAGGCCGAGGGCGAGTCGGGCACCATCGCCTTCAACTACCACTACATCTTCGGCTGCCTCAACGCCCTGTCCAAGGAGAAGGAGATTACGCTGGAGCTCAAGAGTTACTCGCAGGCGGGCACCTTCAAGTCCTACGACAAGATCAACTACCTGTACCTGGTCATGCCGGTCCGCATCTAGCAGCCGCCCTATGACCATGTTCGCCCGCGATCTTTCCGTCGCGCACTACCGCAGCTTCGATAGCTATCGCCTTGCCCTGGACGAGGGCGTGACGATACTTGCGGGACCCAACGCGGCGGGAAAGACCAATCTCATAGAGGCGCTGCAGCTGCTGACGAGCGGCGCCTCGTTTAGGCATCCGACCGCAGCCGAGCTCGTCCATGACGGCGTGGGCTCGTGCAAGGTTGAGCTGAGGCTCGAGGGCGACGGCCGCGTGCTTGATATGGGATTGAGCGTGGAGGACGGTAAGCGCTCGTTTAGCCGCAACGGCAAGAGGTGCTCTGCCGCCGGTGTGCGCGGGGCTCTGCCGAGTGTGCTGTTTTGCCCCGACCATCTGGACATGGTTAAGAGAGGCGCCAGTGTGCGCCGCGCCGCCCTCGATGACTTTGGCATGCAACTGAGCGCACGCTATGCCGATCTTGCGAGCACCTATGGGCGCTGCGTGACCCAGCGTAACGCCCTGCTTAAGGAGGCCTGGTGCTGCCGCGAGATGCTCGGCGCGTGGAACGATTCGATTGCCCGCGCGGGCTCGGCCCTGCTCGTGCACCGGTTGGCCCTACTCGACCGGCTGGCGGGCCATGTGCACACTGCCTACGGTCAAGTGGCGTCCGGCGAGGCTGCCAGCGTGACCTATACGTCCACGCTGGGGGATTTGCCCCAGGTCGAGGATCGCGAAGAGCTGAAGGGCTGGGCGTACGAGCGCATGCTGGCTGCCCTTGATGAGCGCGCCGACGAGGAAATTCGCCGCGGCGTGACGTTGGTGGGACCGCATCGCGATGAGATTGAGTTTGCCGTGGCGGGCCGCTCCGCCCGTTCATTTGCCAGCCAAGGTCAGCAGCGAACGTTGGTTTTGGCCTGGAAGGTGGCGGAGGTGGCCGTGGCTCGCGATGTCCTGGGCACCGCTCCGCTGCTGCTTCTGGACGACGTGATGAGCGAGCTCGACGGCGAGCGCCGCGGTGCTTTTCTGCGGTTGATCGGCGATGATATCCAGACGGTCATAACCACGACCAACCTGGGGTATTTTACCGATGACCTGCTTGATCGAGCCAAGGTGGTGAGCATGGGTGAGACGTGCTAATTCCGAGCGCGAGAGTGAAACGGTCGCCTTCAGTGGATTTTTGAACGCAGAGCGTCAGCGCATCCTGGCGGCCGCGACGCCTGAGCGCCGCGCGCAGATGGAGGCTGCAGAGGAATCTCGTGCGGTCTATCGCGCCTGGAATGCGGTGTGCTCGGGCACGCGCGAGGGGCGCCATGTGACGGGCCTGCGCTACCTGCCCGAGTCCAATGAGCTGCTGGTGTACCTCGACTCGCCCTCGTGGACGCAGGAAATGACGCTGTTGCGCGAGATCATCCGCGCACGTATGGAGCGCGCCGGTGCACATGTGGACGGCCTGGTGTTCAAAACCACCGCGCCCGGTCACACGCCGCCCGCCGCCAAGCAGCGCCTGCGCCCGGCGACGACCGAGCGCCCGCCGGCTCCGCACGCCGACCTCAGTGAGGCCGAGCGCACCGAGATTGAGTGCCAAGTGGCGCCCATCGAGGATCAAAAACTGCGCGAGGCCCTCGAGAACGCCATGAGAGCCAGCGCCAAGTGGGCCAAGGGCGTGCAAAGCAAAAAAGAGCCTTAAATCGCATCTGGTGGCCTTGTAGAGCCAAATACCCTCGTTCCCGAGGGTATTTTTTTACGATAAA
>JAXIZX010000195.1:0-8953 GCA_036303765.1 Collinsella sp.
ATCGACGATTTCTCCGGTAAGGATTTTGGCGCGCTGCTCACCTGCGAGCTGCAGCGTCAGGACATCGGGCGCATTCGCTCATGGAACCCCGCAAGCGGTAGCGGCGAGGCTTCCGTTGAGTACTACGACCAGACGCTTTCGGTCGGCATCGATGCCGCCATCGGCCTTGGCACCACCGAGCTGCGCAAAAAGACGGGCTTGACGGGCGCGCCGCTCTACACTCTCTCGGGACTTGAGCAGTTTGGCCTACGCTATCGCAACTACCCCATGTCAGTCAGCTTTGACGGGGCGCCCGCCGAACGCGTGAGGGCGATCATCATGGCGATTCAGCTGGGTCCTACGTATGGCTCGGGCTATCGCATCTGCCCCGATGCCGACCCCTGTGACGGCACACTCGACGTCTGCTACGCCTGCGGCCCCGTCCCTCGCGCGGTTGCCCTGCCCATGTTCCTTTCGGCCAAAGACGGCCACCACACCAAGCTGCCACCGGTTCGCATGCGCCGTTGCCGCCATGCCGAGCTTACCTTTGAGGAGCCCGACTACCCCATTCAGGCCGACGGCGAGCCCGTTGTCGCCTCGCGCATCGAGGTCGACGTCCTCAGCGGCGCCCTCCACGTCTGGCACCCCACCCGCTAACCCCACCTAAGTTGCGGTGAAATAGGGACTGTTTATGCAGCTAAAGCCGCAAAACAATCCCTATTTCACCGCAACTTATTGATAAGATCATTCCTCCCCGCCCAGCTTGCGACGGTTGGCCTTTTTAATCGCATTGAAGTGTTTGTCGTTGAGCCTGCGCTGGCGCGATCGCTGTGGCACTTTGGTCTTGACGCGGCGGCGCGGCGGACGCCCGCGACGCTCAAGCTCAGCGCGCAGCTTACGTAGGCAGCTGCTACGGTTTTGGAACTGACTGCGGCTCTCGCGCGCCATCACGACAATCCCCGAAGGGATATGTTTCATGCGTACCGCCGAGTCCGTCGTGTTCACGCCCTGTCCGCCCGGACCCGTCGCGCGAAACACCTGCACCTCGCAATCGCGCGCCAACTCCTCGGCCGACATCTCGGCATAGCGCGCATACTCGCGCCATCCCATCTTATTCTCATCCATATCAACACCTCCCCTCATACAAAAAATGTGACAAAGGGACAGTCCCTTTGTCACATCGCATACCAATCGCTTGTGTTGCGCGCTTAGGCGAAGGTGATCTCGCCGTTCTCGCAGTCCATATCGGCGATACGTGCCAGGCTCTCAACGCGGAAGCCGCGCTTACGGAGCTTATCGCCGCCGCCCTGGAAGCCCTTCTCAACGGCGATGCCAATGCCGGCAACTTCGGCGCCCGCAGCCTCGCAGATCTTAATAAGGCCCTCAAGCGCGCAGCCGTTGGCCAGGAAGTCGTCGATAATCAGGACCTTATCGCCCTCGGACAGAAAGCGCTTGCCGACAATGACCGGGTACTCCTTCTGCTTGGTAAAGGAATAGATGGTCGTGGCATACTGCTCGCCGTCAAGGTTGATGGACTGGGCCTTCTTTGCAAAGACCACCGGCACGCCGCCAAAATGCTGAGCTGCGATGCAGGCCATACCAATACCCGAAGCCTCAATCGTCAGGATCTTGTTGATCTCGACACCCTCGAACAGACGGGCCCATTCGGCGCCCATGTGGTCGAACAGCTCAACGTCGCACTGGTGGTTGAGGAAGGCATCAACCTTAAGGACGTTACCGGCCTTTACGATGCCGTCATGGCGAATACGATCCTCAAGCTCCTGCATGGCGCAACCCCTTCTCGCGGCAACGATACCGCGCGATTAATAAACGTTGTTCGATAGTCTACCACGGACCGACCCCCGCCCGCCCCACAAGCCACATCGCACCACAAACCAGTCTTTTTGGGACGGCGCGAATCGTGGCAGACAGCCTCCCAACATGCTAATGGCGGGCGCGCATCTTCACCAAACGCACCATGGCAAGCGCAAAGCCCACGGCGGCCACAGCCATGAGTACGTAGAACACCGAGCGAAAGCCGAATAGGAATACGTCCGGACGACCTGTAACAAAACTGGTCACGGCCTCGCCCATTGCCACGCTCATCTGCCCATACAGGATATGCGACGCCGCCGTAATGCCGAGCGCCATGCCGGCGTAGCGTGCCAAACTACCCAGGCTGCCCGCAAAGCCGAGCGCTTCGCGCGGAGCCGAGCCCATATACAGCGAGTTGTTGGGGCTCTGGAAAATCGACGTACCGCACGACATAAACGCGGCACAGCACACAATCACAGGGATGGAAGAGTGCTCGTCGAGCGTACTTACCGCAAAGAGCCCGCACACGTACACGCCCAGGCCGACCGCCGTGGGACCCTCGCAGCCAACACGGTCCGAAACCGCACCCGAAAGCGGGCCGATAAAGGCATTCACCATCGGCAGCGCCAAAAACAGCAATCCGGAAATGTCGGAACCAAAGCCGTGGGCGTCCTGAAAATAGAACGGCAGGATAAACTCGGATGCGCCAATACCAACGAACACGATGAGCATGCAGGCAAGGTTGATGGTGAAGGCCGAATTTGCAAAGCAGCGACGCGCGGCCTCCGCCAGCGACATGGGGCGCTCGCCGGCCTCCGGCTTTACATGCGGCAGTGTGTAGAGTCCCACGATAAACGAGATCACGCCAATGGGCAGGTTGATGAGGAAGATGCTCTCCCAGGGAAAGCTTGCCACCAGCATCCCGCCGAGCACGGGGCCACACATCATGCCGAGGGCCACGAAGGTCGCAAGAATACCCATGGCACGGCCTCGTTCGCGCGCCGGAAACGACTCGGTGATGATACCCATGTTGTTAGCCATGGCCGCCGCGCAACCGACGCCCTGAACAATGCGTGCCAGGATAAGAACCTCGAGCGAGGCCGAAAGACCGCACAGCAGCGAACCGACCGAAAAGACGATGACGCCCAGCTGGAACACATTCACCTTGCCGCGCACGTCGCCCAGACGGCCAAACGGCAACATAGCCACGCAAGTCGCAAGCAGATACACCGAGCTTACCAGTTGAATGCGATCGAGGCCCACGCCCAGCTCCTTTTGCATCACGGGCAGCGCCACGGTCACGACGGTCGAATCCAGACACACCATAAACGTCATGATGAGCACGGTAAACAGAATCGCCCATTTGTTCTTGCCATGGGTGTCGCCCTCTAGGGCAAGGTGCTCGCGGCGCAGCTGCTCTGCAGTTTTCTCCATATCCATCCTTTCGAGTGGCACAACGCAAAAACGGGGCCCCAATCGCCTGCAAACAGCCGCGATTGGGGTCCCGCCTACGGAATCGGAACGAAAGGTCGCCGAAGCTTTCTGCCAGCATCGGCACCTTGCACGAACGCTAGCCTAGCACTGCTCGAGTGCCTGCTCAAGGTCGGCAATCAGATCGGCCGTATCCTCGAGGCCGCACGACAGGCGCACCATGTCGGCGGAGATGCCACAGGCGATGAGCTCCTCATCGTTCATCTGGCGATGCGTGGCGTTAGCAGGATGCAGGCAGCAAGTGCGGGCGTCGGCCACGTGCGTGGCGATCTGGGCGAGCTTGAGGCTCTTCATAAAGGTCTCGGCCGCTGCGCGACCACCGTTAAAGCCAAAGCTCACAACGCCGCACGTACCGTTGGGCATGTACTTCTGAGCCATGTCATAGTACTTATCGCCCTCCAGGCCCGGATAGCTCACAAAGCGTACCTTGGGATGGCTCTGCAGGAACTTGGCAACGGCCAGGCCGTTCTCGCAATGACGCGGCATGCGCACATGCAGGCTCTCGAGCGAGCTGTTCAGGAAGAAGGCCGCCTGCGGGTTCTGCATGGGGCCAAGGTCGCGCATGAGCTGAGCGGTTGCCTTGGTAATGAAGGCACCCTCGCGACCGAACTTCTCGGCATAGGTCACGCCGTGGTAGCTCTCATCGGGCGTGGTGAGACCCGGGAACTTGTCCGCATGGGCCATCCAGTCAAACTGGCCGTGGTCGACGATCACGCCGCCCAGGTAGGCAGCATGTCCATCCATGTACTTGGTGGTGGAGTGTGTAACGATGTCGGCGCCCCACTCAAAGGGACGGCACATCACGGGCGTCGGGAAGGTGTTGTCAACCATCAGCGGCACGCCGTGCTCATGCGCGGCCTTGGCAAAGCGCTCAATATCGAGCACGGCAAGGGCGGGGTTGGCGATCGTCTCGCCAAAGACGAGCTTGGTATTGGGCTGGAAGGCTGCCTCGAGCTCCTCATCGGTGCAGTCGGGGGCAACGAACGTGCAGGTCAAGCCCATGCGACCCATGGTGTGAGCCAGCAGGTTGTAGGTACCGCCGTAGATGGCAGAGCTTGCGACCACATGATCGCCGGCACCGGCCACGTTAAAGATCGCGAGGAAGTTCGCAGCCATGCCCGAGCTCGTGAGCATCGCGGCAGTGCCGCCCTCCATCTCGCAGATCTTGGCGGCAACCAGATCGCACGTGGGGTTCTGCAGACGGCTGTAGAAGTAGCCCGACTCCTCCAGGTCAAACAGCTTGCCCATGTGCTCCGACGTGTCGTACTTCCACGTGGTGGACTGGTAGATGGGCACCTGGCGCGGCTCGGCATCTCCCGGGCGATAGCCGCCCTGAACACATGTCGTACCGATGGTCTGCTCGCTCATATCTAGCTCCCTTGCCTGGGTTACGTTTTATCCGGTTCACGATACCGCTACCCCGCACCCCTCTCAACCCATCTCCAAGGTAGGTTATGTAACAAATTAGTCTGGGCATTTATCGCAGATCCTGGCATTTATTCGATAGATAAAAATGAGGCATAGATGAAGCTCTCGATGATTACATGCGCCTTCACGGGTACCATAGGCGGGTACACCGTGACCAAGGAGACAACGATGAAGCAAATCGATACGGCCCAGCTCGACATCAACGCCTGTCAGGCTCAGGCTGCCGAATACCACGCCCGCGGTTTTAACTGCGCACAGGCCGTCGCCTGCACGCTCGCGCCCGCCGTCGGACTCGACCCCCAGGTCGCCTTTACCCTCACCGAGGGCTTTGGCGCCGGTATGGGCGGCATGACCGAAACCTGCGGCGCCATCTCGGGCGCCGTGGCCATCATGGGCTTTGTAATGAGCGACGGCATGGATAACCCCAAGACCAAGGGCCAGACCTACAAGCTGTCGCGCGAAATCGCAAAGCGTTTTGGCGAGAAGAACACGACGACCGTCTGCGGCACGCTCAAGGGCATCAGATCGGATAAGGGTCCGCTCCGCAGCTGCCCCGGCTGCATCGACGATGCCGTCGAGATTGCCTGCGATGTGCTAAAGCAGCTCGCCGAGTAAACGGCAGCAACAGAAATCGACGGCCTGCGCGCTTGGTATTCATCCAAAAGCACGCCGGCCGTCGTCGTTAGAACTCCGCAAACTCGGGAGCGCCGACCTCAATCTCCTCGCGCCCTGCCATAAGCTCGCGCATCTTAACGCAAAACGGTTCCTGCTCCCCCGCCTTAAACACCAAATGAAGTGTCACGGCATCCGCGTAATCGGTATCCAAAACCTTGGCACCCGAATCCTGCGCCAAACGAAGCACCTGCTCATACTGCGGATAGGCCACATGCACGTCAACCGGCACGACGCTCGTCATCTCGACGATCTGCCCAGCCTCCTGAGCCGCAGCCACCGCCGCCTGCGTCGCCGCGGTATAGGCGCGCACCAAGCCACCAGGCCCCAACAGCGTGCCGCCAAAATAGCGCGTCACCACGCAGCAAACATTTTTGAGCCCTGCGCCGCGCAACACCTCGAGCGTCGGCATCCCGCTCGTGCGGCTCGGCTCACCATCATCGCTCTGACGCTCACGTCCATCGACCAAAATCCACGCGGGAACATTGTGTCGAGCGTCGTAATGACGTTTGCGAACTGTCTCGATAAAGGCATTAGCCTCATCTTCGGACTCAATATGGACCAGCTGGGCAATAAACCGGCTCTTGCGGTCCACAAACTCGCCTGAAGCCTCAATATTCGATTGCAGAGTAAAATAGCTGTCCAACAAAGCCCCTCAACAACAAGCAAAGCAACAAACAGCCTCAATAATACGGCAAAGCCCGTACCGATTGTCAGGGTAACAAAAATGCCAAGTGGGCCTATAAGCCGGGTTCTGTCGTGAACGGTCATTTATCTTGTCTGCAC
The DNA here is from genome assembly GCA_036303765.1 of Collinsella sp. Taxonomy (GTDB): domain Bacteria; phylum Actinomycetota; class Coriobacteriia; order Coriobacteriales; family Coriobacteriaceae; genus Collinsella. The sequence continues at coordinate 6,172 of JAXIZX010000195.1, forward strand.
GTTACCGTGCAGCTCCACGCACGCTACCCGAACGCGGACCGGGCCGGCCCATAGCATTCCTATTCGCGCTTGCTCCGGATGGGGCTTGCCAAGCCGCCGTGTTGCCACGACGCTGGTGGTCTCTTACACCACCGTTTCAGCTTTTCCCTTTACGCCTTGCGGCGCAGGTGGGAGTCTTCTTTTCTGCGGCGCTTTCCGTCGGATCACTCCGCCCGGCCGTTAGCCGGCATCCCGCCCTCTGGAGCCCGGACTTTCCTCACGCGTGCTGCAAGCAGCACATCGCGCGACCGTCTGGCCCACTCAGCAGTGCAAGAGTGTAGCACACCGTTGCCGCAGGCAATGGCACAACACAAGCGTTCGACACGATAAACCAAGAACCGCGCTATGCAGTACAATAGAGTCGTCGATGGGCAACGTCGTCAGTCGAGACGCGACCGCGCTCCGCACCCCTCCGTCTACTCGGTGCGTTCCCGCCTCCTCCCCGAGGCGGGATGTCGGCATTTTTTATGCATCGACAACTAAATAACGTGTGGACAGCCCGGCAGCATTGCGCATCTCGGCGCCAAATGCAAAAAGGGACCCGTCCATTGCGGACGAATCCCTTAAAACAAGTGATCGTCAAACCGATTTACTCGGCGTCGGTCTCCTCGTCCTTCTTCTCGGAAGGCAGCGGGGTAACCTCGATCTCGACGCCCAGAGTCTCAGCAGCAGACTTCATGGACAGGGAGATACGACGACGGTCGAGGTCGATCTCCATGACCTTGACCTGAACCTTGTCGCCCACATGGGTGACCTGAGAAGGCTGATCGACGTGCTTGTTGGCCATCTCGGAGATGTGCACCAGGCCCTCGATGCCCTCGCCCAGGTCGACGAAAGCGCCGAACGGGACAAGCTTGGTCACAGTGCCCTCGACGATAGCGCCGACGGGGTACTTCTTGACCAGTGCACGCCACGGATCCTCGGTGGTCTGCTTGAGACCCAGGGAGATGCGCTCGCGGTTGAGATCGACGTCGAGAACCTCGACCTCGACCTCCTGGCCGACCTTGACAACCTCGGAAGGATGGTTGACGTGGTTCCAAGAGAGCTCGGAGATGTGGATGAGGCCGTCGATACCGCCGAGGTCGACGAAGGCGCCGAAGTCGACGATGGAGGAAACGGTGCCCTGGAGACGCATGCCAGACTTGAGCTTGGACAGGATTTCGGAGCGCTCGGCCTTACGGGACTCCTCGAGCACGACGCGACGGGAGAGGACGACGTTGTTGCGGTTGCGGTCCATCTCGATGACGCGAGCCTCGATGCGGGTGCCCATGTAGGAGGTGAGGTCCTTGACACGACGGAGGTCGACGAGGGAAGCGGGCAGGAAGCCACGCAGGCCGATGTCGAGGATCAGGCCGCCCTTGACAACCTCGATAACCTCGCCCTCGACGTTCTCGCCGGAGTTGAACTTCTCCTCGATGCGGTTCCAAGCACGCTCGTACTCGGCACGCTTCTTGGACAGGACCAGACGACCGTCCTTGTCCTCCTTCTGGAGTACCAGAGCCTCGATGGGATCACCGAGTGCAACGATGTCTGCAGGGTTAGCGTCCTTGCGGATGGACAGCTCGCGGACCGGGATAACGCCCTCGGACTTGAATCCGATGTCAACGAGCACCTCGTCATGCTCGATCTTAACGACAGTGCCGTTAACGAGATCGCCCTCATCAAAGTCGGTAATCGTACCGTCGATGAGGTTGTTCATCTCCTCCTCGTTGACATCGTCAAGAGAGAAAATGGACGAGTTCTGAATCTCACTCAAAGGTGGACCCCTTTCGAACTACGGGGCCCCGATTGCTAGGACCTACAGAAGGGTGCGACAAGCACACAACGTTTAGGAACACTCGGGAGCCGACAGATACTAATGTGACGCTTATGCAATCACGTTCGTATAGGTTACGGGGAAATCATTTCGATTTCAAGCGTGAACTGCGATTTTTTACTCGTATGGAGACTTTTTCGCAATCTTGTGGACGACCGTCTCCATAAGTTGACGATAGGCAGTTAGGCATACGGCTTTGGGGTAAAGTATCCGGAGCAACGATTCTGGAACGATTTATCGAGAAAGGTGCCCGCGTGCTCAAAGCAGTCGTTTTCGATATGGACGAGACGCTTCTCAGCATCAACCTCAACGCGTTCATCCTTCGCTATTTTAAGGATGTCTCGTCGATGCTCGCGGATATCGGTCGCCGCAGCCGCGGTGGCACGATGGCGCGCCTCGGCACCATTTTGGTCGACCTCAACGCCAACCGCCGAAGCGGCACGGACAACCGCACCAATCTTGAGTTTTACCGCACCGAGGTCGAGCGCAGGTGCGGCATCTGCCTCTCCGATCCGATCATCTACGAGGCGTTTACCTACTACGACCGCGAAGTGCTTCCATACAAGAACGACGATGTCATTAACGCTCACGCCATGCCGGGCGCGCACGCCGCGCTCCAGGCAGTACAGGACGCAGGGCTGCGCTGCGCGCTCTTTACCAACCCCAGCTTTCCGCAGGGGGCCATCGAGTGCCGCATGGGCTGGGGCGACCTGGCCGACGCCCCCTTTGAGCTCGTCACGCACATGGGAAACACCACCCGCTGCAAGCCCGATGCCACCTACTATCTCGAGCAGCTTCAGGTGATGGGACTCGAGCCACACGAGGTCCTTATGGTGGGCAACGATCCCAGGCGCGACTTCCCCAGCCCCGCCTGCGGCATTCAAACTGCCTATGTTGGCCAGGGAAAACCCGGCCGAGCCACCTGGC
>JAXIZX010000196.1:0-2551 GCA_036303765.1 Collinsella sp.
AAGGAGGCGGAGTGCTCGCGATAGAACGTGTTGTTGAGCTGGATGAGCGATGAGGCGAAATCGCGGTTCACGGCGCGGAACTCCCTCCGTTGGCGGTGCGGAATTAACAGTACGACCATACTACCGTTAACGCCGCAACGGGGACAACCAAGCTACGGGTCATTGCTTTGTTTGGACACATTTCCGCAGCTCATATGCACCCGCAACCGACGGTTGTCAAAAATCTCACTAGAATAGGTGGCATGCTTTTGGCGGTGGCGGATAGATTTTTAACTGTGCAAGGCGCCTTAAGAAGAAAAACGGTCCGGCGGCACGGCTGGCATCACATAGGAGGAACCATGAATGTAGAAACTGCGCAGCGGCTCGCCGACCTTCGTCGCAGCAAGGGTTTTAGCCAAGAAGGGCTGGCACGAAAGCTGGGACTGTCGCGCCAAGCAGTCAGTAAATGGGAGCGCGCGGAGAGCTCGCCCGATACCGAGAACCTGATCTCGCTCGCCAAGCTCTATGGTGTGAGCTTGGACGAGCTGCTCAATCCGAGCGATGAGATTGAGGACGATATCGAGTTTGAGAACGAGGACCGTGCCCGTCAGCGCGAGGCCGAGGCGGCAGATCGCGCCCGTACCCATGAGGCGGCGGCACGTGCCACCGAGGCGGCAACACAGGCGAGTGACGCCGCCGCCAAGGCGGCGCAAGCGGCAAGCTGGAGTGCGCAGGCCGCCAATGCCGCTACGGCGCAGGCGACGAGTGGCAGCGCAGTTGGCTCGACTCCGGTGAAGGGCCCGTTCCAGTCGTTCCCGTATTGGGCCGTGTGCTGGCTGCTGTTCTTTTTGCTGATGTTCCTGTTTGGTGCCGGCCCCTTTGCCGCACTGATCTTCTTTACGATTCCCATCTATCACTGGGTGGCGCGTGCGCTCGATGGCGATTGGGCGCGCGGGGATATTCAGGTTGGTTCGGCGTCGGTGGCGGTCAAGGCCCAGGGGAAGGATACTTCTGCGGAATCTGATGCTGACGTGGCTACCGCGACTACCGCTGAGCCGATTGCCAAAGAGAGTGATGAATGATGAAGCTTTCGCATGAATCCAAGGTACGCTTGGGCGTTGGCATCGGAGCGTTTGTGCTCATCATCGGGCTTGTCTTTGGCATTTCGCGGACTTTGATTCATTTTGATGGCCCGTGGGATCTCGACGATGTTGTATCCGGCTTCTCTGGTATGGACGATGCGGTTGACGAGGACGATCTTTTGGATGGCGGGAACTATTCCGCTCGGCCTCAGCAGCTTTCGAGCACGACTTTTGACGAAGACGCGTTCCAATCGCTCGACTTGGATGTGACGTCGGGGACGGTCGAGGTTAAACGTGTCTCTGGCGGACCGGTACGTGTCATCGAAAGCGGGCGCGTTGCAAAGGGGGCGTCTGCTTCCGATGCCGCCACTCAGAATCTGGTTAAGATCGAGGGCTCTACACTCAAGATTCGCCAGTTCGATTGCGATGACGAGCGCGCCATTGACCGCACGGTTACCGTCGAGCTGCCGCGCGAAGTTGCCGATAACATGGTGGGCATTACAGCGAATGTAGGATCGGGTGACCTGACGGTCGCGGGCATTGCGTGTCATGACCTCAACCTGACTTTGGACTCTGGAGACGTTGAGTTTACGGGCACCGTGACCGATACCCTGAATGCCGAGGTCGGTTCGGGCGATGTGACGTTCGAGCTCTACCAGGCCCCCGCGAAGTCGATGGACGTGAGTGTGGGCTCGGGCGATGTGGAGATGACGGTTCCGAACTCGACGGGCTTTAAGGCGAGCCTCACCTTGGGCAGCGGCGACTTCGAGAGCGATTTCCTTCCGCTTGGCTACGACGGCGAGACCATTTTGAATCTTGAATTCGATAACGGCGATAAGTCTGCTACGTATCGTTTTGAGGTCGGTTCGGGCGACATGTCGTTTGATCCGGAGTGACATGCGGTTTTCGGAGATCGGTACATATAGGCATGCTCTTTGATGGAGGCGCCGGAGCCGTGACGGGCTTCGGCGCCTTTGCCTTTACAATGGGGGGCATGGAACAGATTATCTTGAACATACTCGAGGCTCTGCGTCGCGGCGAGACCGTGGACGACAAAGCGCTCGTCAAACTGATACATGCCGAGGCGCGCCGTGAGGGTGCCGACAAACGCGATTTGGCCAAGCGCCGTCTGCTGCCGTTCTACCAGCGGGTTAAACGTGAGGAGCCGGTTCGGTGGGCTGCGTGGAATGTCGATTCCGATCTGGAGCGTCAACTGCTGCAGGTCCTGCGTATGAAGCCTCGTCGCACGGCTTCGGGCGTGGCGACCATTACCGTCATCACCAAGCCCTGGCCATGCTCGGGCGATTGCCTATTTTGCCCCAACGATCTGCGCATGCCCAAAAGCTATCTGCACGCCGAGCCGGCGTGCGCCCGTGCGGAGCAAAATTGCTTTGACCCGTATCTGCAGGTAAGCGCTCGTCTGACCGCGCTTTCGCAGATGGGGCACGCAACCGATAAGAGTGAGCTCATCGTGCTCGGTGGCACCTGGA
>JAXIZX010000197.1:0-2875 GCA_036303765.1 Collinsella sp.
ACCTCGGTGCCGCTGCGCTTGATGATCTTCATCCTCTTGCCTCTTTCGCGTCGTAGTCTCATTGCGCTTCAGAGCCAAACGATGCCCGGCAGGGCCTGTCCCTGTCTTGCGGCGCCGTCGCGCAATCTGTGTTCTCGATAAACCATAAGCCTCCATGCGGACATTCCCAGGAGCCGATCAAGCGGCTCAAGGACACGTTCAAAAGAGGCAGTTAAGGTCTTCGTTCTCTGTCCGCCATCTATCATACGACAAAGACGCGTCTATATCCTGTATTCTTTTTTTAGGTCAAACACAACATATAGTGTTTCAGCAGGTCAAGGCAATTAGTCTATTTGCAGACGCTTTAAAAATGAGGGGTTCTTGGCAAGCCGCTAAAACATTACCAACTCGACTACCTGCAAGGCAGTTATAAAACCCCCTGAACCAAGCCGCCGACAAATCCTACCAAAACCAAGCCCCTCGCGCCAAAAGAATCCAAAAGATTATGCTTGACCAACATGTTGCGGTCGAGCCGATATCAAGTCCGGCACAAGCGATCCTTCAAACTCAAAAGTCATCCAGCCACCACAGCTGAAGCATTTTGGTTCAATTGCCCAAGAAAACAAAACAGCCTAGAGGCAAAGCCTCTAGGCTGCGAACATTTGGTGGGCGTTAGAAGATTTGAACTTCTGACCTCTTCCGTGTCAGGGAAGCGCTCTCCCCCTGAGCTAAACGCCCAAATGGAGCGGACAACGGGGCTCGAACCCGCGACCCCAACCTTGGCAAGGTTGTGCTCTACCAACTGAGCCATGTCCGCTTACGAGGATTAATCTTACGTGATACACGCATCCTATGCAAGAACTTTTTTTGAAAAGTTTTACGATGCCCTCGTGAACCTCGTGAAGGCATCGGCCGTCACGGAAGACGCAAGCAAACGTGGGCTCGCAGCAAGATATCCCTACATCTCGCCGAGCATAATCCAGACCGAGCTGTCCTGCGCGAGCTTGCCGTCTGCAAGCGGTGATGAGGCGAGCAGAATCTTGCCCGCCGGCAGCTCCACGGGCGCTGCGCCGAAATTCGTCACACATGCCCAGCCATTGTCACGGCGATAGGCGATGACGCCGCCCTCGGCACCCTCGGCACCATCCGCAAGACCGGTGCGCCCATCAAGTTCGAGCCATGCAAGATCGTTGGCACACCCGCGCAGCTTGCGCCGCAACATAAGGGCGTCGCGATAGAGCGCAAGCATCGATGCCGGATCCGCCTCTTCCCTATCGACAGCGTAGTCGGAAAACCACGCGGGCTGCGGCAGATGAGGCGCCGCATCGGCGCCCGCCGGCGAAAAACCAAACGATCCGCCCTGCGCGGGATCGTCCGCCGACGCCCACGGCAGGGGAACACGGCAGCCGTCGCGCCCCTTCTCGCGCTTCGGTCCGTGCGTATTGGTCGCGTTAGGGTCTTCGAGCACAGCCCACGGGATATCAGCCACCTCAAAAAGGCCGAGCTCCTCACCCTGATACACGTATGCCGAGCCCGGAAGCGCCAGCTCGAGCAAAAGAGCCGCCCGCGCGCGACGTTCGCCGAGCTCACGGTTCTCGTCATAAGACGACCCGTCGCGCAAGAGCCAGTCGAGCGCGATCTGGTGGTAGCGCGTCGCCTTGATCTGCGGCAGGGCATAGCGCGTCGCCACGCGCGGCACGTCATGGTTGGAAAGCACCCAGGTCGAAGCGGAATCAGACTCGACGGCTGCCTTCAAGCCTTCCTCGATTGCGGCATGCATGTCGTCATAGGTCCAAGTGGCCTTAGCGAACTCAAAGTTGAACGTCTGGCCAAGCTCGCTGGGGCGTGCATAGAGATACTGGCGCTCGGGCAGCACCCACGCCTCGGCAACAGCACTGCGCGGCGGATCATAGCGGTCGAACACGCGGCGCCACTCGCGATAGATCTCGTGGACCTCATTGCGGTCCCACAGCGGATGGGTACCGTCGTCAACCATGTCATCGCCCTCGGCGAGATGCCACTGGTCGAGATCATCGCGATCGAGGTCCTTGGCGAGACCGTGCGCCACATCGATACGGAAGCCATCGACACCACGATCGCTCCAAAACGCGAGGACGTCGCAGAAGAATAAGTGGACCTCGGGACATGACCAGTCAAAGTCGGGCTGCTCGGGCGTAAACATATGCAGATACCACTGACCGTCCGCAACACGCGTCCAGGCGGGGCCACCAAAGTTGGCATTCCAATTGGTGGGAGGCAGCTCGCCATGCTCGCCTCGACCGTCACGGAAGATGTAACGGGCGCGCTCGGGCGATCCGGGGCCGGCGGCAAGAGCAGCTTTGAACCAGGGATGTTGATCGGATGAGTGGTTTGGCACGATATCGACGATGACCTTGATGCCGTGCGCATGGGCAGCGGCAATCATGTCATCGAAGTCGTCAAGCGAGCCGAGGCGCGGGTCGACATCGCAGTAGTCCGCCACATCATAGCCGCCGTCGACAAGCGGCGATGGATAGAACGGGCTCAGCCATATGGCCTCGATGCCCAGCCGCTCAAGATAGTCCATCTGCTGGGTAATACCCGCGATATCGCCCAGACCCGAACCGGTCGAATCCTTAAACGAGCGCGGGTAAATCTGATAGATCGCGGCATCGGACATCCATGAGCGCGAAGAAGACTTTTCTGTAGCCATGGGGCGTATCTCCCTTGCAACGAGGTTATGCGAGATGCCCACGATGATACGCCCAAAGCGGACATTCGCGACAAACAACGCCACAGCCACGACCCAAAACGCTCGCCCCCTCTCGGGTTCAAGCCTCCTGGGACGAATCGACCGATTAGTGAAAAGAACGGAAGACCCACTTTCCCGGCCACGACAGACACTATGACCCAATCC
>JAXIZX010000198.1:0-8606 GCA_036303765.1 Collinsella sp.
GCCCGGGTGCCGTGGGGCATCCGGGCCTTTGCTAGCAACTTAATGTTGCGGGCAGCTTAGAACTTGTGGCCGCACTTCTTGCAGACGCGCAGCTTGTTCTTGCCGTCCTTCTCGTGACCGACGCGGGTAACCTTACCGCACTCGGGGCAAACGAGATTGACGTTGGAGGCATCGATGGGAGCCTCCTGCGAAACGATGCCGCCCTGCTGGTTGGCAGCGTTGGGCTTGACGGCCTTCTTGACGACCGAAACGCCCTCGACAACGACCTTGTTCTCGGCGGGGAGAGCACGCAGGACAACGCCCTGCTTGCCGCGATCCTTACCAGAGAGAACCTGGACCTTATCGCCCTTCTTGATATACATATATCTCCCCTAACTACAGGGTCTCGGGAGCGAGCGAGACGATCTTCATGTACTTCTTGTCACGAAGCTCGCGAGCGACGGGCCCGAAGATACGGGTGCCGACGGGCGAACCATCGTTGTTGATGACAACGCAGGCGTTCTCATCAAAGCGAATGTAGGAGCCATCCTTGCGGCGGATCTCCTTAACGGTGCGAACGACGACGCAACGGACAACGTCCTTCTTCTTGACGTTGGCGCCAGGGGTAGCCTCCTGGACAGCACCGATGAACACATCGCCGATGCCTGCATAACGACGCTTGGAACCGCCAAGCACCTTGATGCAGCGAATCTTGCGAGCGCCGGAGTTGTCGGCGACGTTCAGCATGGTTTGCATCTGAATCATGGTAGATGTTCCTCCGAACTAAGAACCGAAGAGAGGTGCGCAGCCTTTATACGGCCCGTGGTATGCAAGCCAGGCATACGCACATCTTCGGAAACGTACAAGTCGTAAGAGCGACTGCTTATTTAGCGCGCTCGACGACCTCGATGAGGCGCCAGCGCTTCATCTTGGACATAGGACGGGTCTCCATAACGCGGACGGTATCGCCCACGCCAGCCGTGCACTCCTCGTCGTGAGCGTGCAGCTTCTTGGAGCTGGTCATCATCTTGCCGTACTTGGGGTGACGCTTGCGCTCGGTGATGGTGACAACGATGGTCTTGGCACCGGAGACGGAGGTAACGACACCCGTACGGACCTTACGCGAGTTACGCGAATCAGTCATGTTCTCTCCTTAGGTCCTACTCGGCGACAGCGGACTTCTCCGCTGCGATCTCGCGGGCGCGCTGCTCCGTGAGGACGCGAGCGATGTCCTTCTTCACGGTGTTGACGCGAGCGGTGTTGTCCAGCTGGCTGGTGGCCATCTGGAAACGAAGGTTAAAGAGCTCGGCGCGCATTTCCTTCAGCTTCTCAACGAGCTGAGCGTCCGAGAGCTCACGAATCTCTGCGGGCTTCATTAGTTCTCCTCCTTGGCGGCGGCGGCGTCCTCAGCAGCCCACTTGGCCTCGAGAGCGGCCTCCTCAGCCATCTCCTTCTGGATGCGCTGCTCAGCGTTCTTGGCAGCAACAATCTTGGTCTTGATGGGAAGCTTGTGCTGTGCAAGACGCAGAGCCTCGCGAGCGACCTCCTCGGGCACGCCCTTGACCTCGAACATGATGCGGCCGGGCTTGACGACGGCCACCCACTCCTCGGGGTTACCCTTACCAGAACCCATGCGAGTCTCGGCAGGCTTCTTGGTGATGGGCTTATCGGGGAAGATCGTGATGTAGACACGACCGCCACGCTTCATGTAGCGGGTCATGGCAATACGAGCGGCCTCGATCTGACGGTTGGTGATCCAATGGGCCTCGAGAGCCTGGATACCAAACTCGCCGAAATGCAGCTCGGTATTACCCTTGGCCTGGCCCTTCATGGAGCCACGCTGCACCTTGCGGTGAAGAATACGCTTAGGGGCAAGCACTACTGACCCCTCCTCTCGGAGTTACGACGACGAGGACGGGAAGAGCCCTCGAGTGCAGGGTTGGGAACAGGCTGGCCCGGGAGCTTCTCGCCCAGGTAGATCCAGACCTTCACGCCGCAGGCACCCATGGTGGTGCTGGCGACAGCCGTGCCGTAGTCGATCTTGGCGCGGAGGGTGTGCAGAGGCACGCGACCCTCACGGTACCACTCACGACGGCCCATCTCGGCACCGCCGAGACGACCGGAGCACTGGATACGGATGCCCTTGGCGCCGGCCTTGCGGGCGGACTGGACAGCCTTGCGCATAGCGCGACGGAAGGCAACGCGGCCCTCGAGCTGCTCAGCGATGGACTGAGCAACGAGGTTGGCGTCGAGCTCGGGGCGCTTGATCTCGACAACGTCGACGGAGAGCTGGCCCTTGGAGACGCCAGCGACCTTCTCGAGCTCGGTGCGGAGGGTATCGATCTCGGCACCCTTCTTACCGATGACAACGCCGGGGCGAGCGGTGAGGATGATGACCTTCACCTTGTCGCCAGCGCGCTCGATCTCGACGCGGGAGACAGCTGCGCGGGAAAGACGCTTCTCGAGGTACTTGCGGATCTCGAGATCGTTACCGAGGGTCTTAGCGTAATCCTTCTCTGCGAACCAGCGGGAGCGCCAGTTCTCGGTGATGCCAAGACGGAAGCCGGTGGGGTAGACTTTCTGACCCATACAGCTTTACGCCTCCTTTCGAGGAGCGACGACGACGGTGATGTGGGAAGTACGCTTCAGAATGCGAGAAGCGGAACCCTTGGCGCGGGGACGGATGCGCTTAAGCGTCGGACCCTCGTCAACATAGGCAGCGGCGACAACCAGGTTGTCGGCACGCAGACCATTGTTGTTCTCGGCGTTCGCAACGGCGGAACGGAGAACCTTCTCGACATCCACGGCGACGGCGCGGTCGCAGAAGTGGAGGATGTCGAAGGCCTGAGCGACAGGCTTGCGGCGGATCAGATCGACCGCCAGGCGGGCCTTGCTGGGGGAAACACGCACGTACTTAGCGACGGCGCGAACCTCGGTGGCCTCAGTTTCAATAGACTTAGTTGCCATTTACGGTTAACCCCCTATTTGGCCTTGTGGCCACGGAACGTACGAGTCGGCGCGAACTCGCCGAGCTTGTGACCAACCATGGACTCGGTAACATACACGGGCACATGCTTGCGGCCGTCGTGGACGGCGATGGTGTGACCAACCATCTCGGGGAAGATGGTGGACGCGCGGGACCAGGTCTTCACGACGTCCTTCTTGCCAGCCTCGTTCATCGCGGTGATACGCGAGAGAAGGCGAGTCTCCACGAACGGGCCCTTTTTGAGACTTCTGCTCATAAGTGCTTTCTCCTAAAACTCGGTATCCGAAATTACTTCTTACGGCGACGAATGATGTGCTGGTTCGAGACCTTCTTCTTCTTGCGCGTACGAAGGCCCTTCGTCGGCTTACCCCAGGGGGTAACAGAGGGACGACCAGAGGTGTGGTTCTTGCCCTCGCCACCGCCGTGCGGGTGGTCGACAGGGTTCATGACGGTACCGCGGACGGTCGGGCGCACGTTCATGTGACGCTTACGGCCGGCCTTGCCGATGACGATGTTGGAGTGATCGGCGTTGCCGACCTCACCGACGGTGGCGCGGCAGGTAACGAGGATGCGGCGCATCTCGGAGGAAGGCATACGGACGATAGCGTACTTGCCCTCCTTACCCATCAGCTGGCAGGAGTTACCGGCGGAACGGGCGATAGCAGCGCCCTTGCCCGGCTGGAACTCGACGGCGTGGATGAGCGTACCGACGGGGATGTCGGCGAGGGGCAGAGCGTTGCCCGGCTTGATGTCGGCGTCAGAACCGGACATGACGGTCTGACCGACCTCGAGGCCCTTGGGGGCCAGGATGTAGCGCTTCTCACCGTCAGCGTAGTGCAGCAGAGCGATGCGAGCGGAACGGTTCGGATCGTACTCGATCGTGGCAACCTTGGCGGGCACGCCGTCCTTGTTGCGCTTGAAGTCGATCACGCGGTAACGACGCTTCACGCCGCCGCCCTGGTGGCGGGTGGTGATGCGGCCGTTGTTGTTACGACCGGCCTTCTTGGGCAGGGGCTCGAGAAGAGACTTCTCGGGCTTGGTGCAGGTGATCTCGGAGAAGTCGGAGATCGTCTGCCAACGCCTACCAGCGGAGGTCGGCTTAAGGTGCTTTACAGCCATTACAATCCCTTTCAATAGGAATCCGTTAGCCATCGCAGACAGGGATTCGAGGTTCTGCCTCGGGTGCGATGACACCGGACGTATACACGGCTCCGGGCGTGTCCATTTTATACGCCCAAAACCTTGAGCTCTCGCCTCCCCTATTTGGGAGGCATGAGCTCACTCAACAGCAGCGAGTCTTAGGCCTGGTTGCCAAAGACCTCGATGGTGTCGCCCTCGGCCAGCGTGACGATGGCCTTCTTCCAAGAACGGGTCTTGCCGGCGACATAGCGCACGCGCTTGGTCTTGGGCTTGACCGTCAGGGTGTTCACGCGAACGACCTTGACGCCGAAGATCTCCTCGACAGCGTCCTTGATCTGATACTTGTTAGCATCCTTGGCGACCTCGAACGTGTACTTGTTCTGCTCCATGCCGGAGAAGGAACGCTCGGACACGATCGGACGGATGATGATCTCGTGGGCGGTCATTTAAGCAAGCACCTCCCCGAAGTGAGCGGCGATGTCGGCGGGCATCAGCACGGCGTTGTTGTTGACGAGATCGTAGGTGTTGGCCTCGTCGGCAGTGATGATGAACGTCTTGGGAATGTTGCGGAACGACAGGTAGGCGTTGACGTCCTCATCGCGAACGATGATGGTCAGACGCTTGCCCTCAAGGCCGAGAGCCTTGAGCATGGCAACGGCAGCCTTGGTGGAAGGCTTCTCGAAGCCGTAGTCGTCGACGAGCACGAGCTCGCCATCGGCCAGCTTGGCGGACAGCGCGGAGCGCATAGCCAGCTTGACCTCCTTGTTGTTCATACGCTTAGCGTAGGAACGGGGCTTGGGGGCGAAGACAACGCCACCGTGACGCCACTGGGCAGCACGGATGGAACCCTGGCGGGCACGGCCGGTGCCCTTCTGACGCCAAGGCTTCTTGCCGCCACCGGAAACCTCAGAGCGGCCCTTAGCGGACTGGGTGCCCTGACGCCAAGAGGCCATCTGGCACTTGACGATGTGGTGCATAACGTGGATGTTCGGCTCGATGCCGTACACCTCAGCGGCGAGCTCGGCCTCGGCGACCTTCTTGCCCTCGCTGTTCTTTACTTCAAACTTTGCCATTTAAGTGTTCTCCTTGGTATGACGCTGGGCTAAATGGGCTGGGCCCTTAGGCCATACGGATGGCGACGAGACCATTCTTGGCACCCGGGACAGCGCCCTTGACCAAGATGAGGTTCTGCTCGGCATCGATGCGGACAACGGAAAGGTTCTTGACGGTAACGCGCTCGTTACCCATGTGACCGGCCATCTTGACGCCCTTGAGGACGCGCGCAGGATAGGCGCACTGACCGATAGAACCGGGGTGACGCTGGAAGTGAGAACCATGCGTCATAGGACCGCGGCGCTGACCCCAGCGCTTGATGCGACCCTGGAAGCCCTTACCCTTGGAGGTACCGATGACGTCGACCTTCTCGACATCAGCGAAATCAGCGACGGTGACGACCTCGCCGACCTTGTGCTCCTCGCCGTTCTCGACGCGGACCTCACGAAGGAAACGGACAGGCTCGACGCCAGCCTTAGCGAAGTGACCAGCCATGGGCTTGTTCACGTTCTTGGCCTTGATGTCGCCGAAACCGATCTGGACGGCGTCATAGCCGTCGGTTGCCTGAGTTTTAACCTGCGAGACAGCGCAGGGGCCAGCCTGGATGACCGTGACGGGAACGACGTTGTCGTCCTCGTCCCAAACCTGGGTCATGCCAATCTTGCGGCCGAGAATCATGCTGATCAAGATATGATCCCAACTCTCGCGTGGTCTTGGGACAATGCGTACACCACCGAGCGTACGCCCCTAGAGGACCACTACTTACACGACGTGCTCCCCAGCCTTGTATTTCGCCCGGACTACCTGACAACCCTATTAAGCAGGCATTTTGTCCAGCCAGAATACTCCCCTGGTTTCACACAGCTGTTTAGTATACACGGCTGCGGGCGTATCCATCGAGATTCATATTTCACTCACATTGTTTACGCAGGTAAAGTGCGTGGAGTCGCCTGGGCACGGCGGAGTGCCGGAGAAATATATTAAGGTCCCTGCTCTACAGTCCTGCGCAAGACGAAGGCCACATTAAGTGGCCTTCTTTGCGTGCGGAACTCGCGATGACCTTAATATATTTCTCCGGCCCTCCGCCGTGCTCGGGAGACGACACGTTAATGTCTGCTAAACCTTGCTCGCTCAGGCTAATGACTTTGTTGGGGGTCCACTATTTGCTGGAGAGTGAACTTGCATTGGAGCCCGTCGCTCTCTCCTTGCGACTCTTCCTCGTCGAAATTGAAGATCATGATGGCGCAGTTGGGGAGTTTTGCTGGGAGCTCGAAGCCCTCTGGGGCTGCAGCCTTGATGAATTGGCGGCTGGCGCTGCCGTGGCTTACTGCTAGGAGGGTTTCGATATCCTCGGCGCCCATGAGATTGGTGAGGGTGTCTACCATGCGCTCTTGCAGCGCGCGGCTTCCTTCTCCTCCGAAGGGGACCAGATCCTCGCCCGGATCCCAGACGTCGGTGGGAAGGGCGCCGTGCGGGCCTTCTTCGAAGGTGCCGTAGCAGCGCTCGATAATGCCTTCGCAGGGCTCGACTGCTGCGTCCGGGCCGAGGATCTCGCATGCGACGAGCTGAGCTGTGTCCATGGCTCGGCCTAAGGGTGATGAGGCCACTTTGTCGGGAACGACGTTGTGGGCTTTGAGCCATGCGACTGCCATCCCGGCTTGCTGACGGCCCAAATCGGTGAGCGGTGAATCGCAGCGACCCTGGACGAGCTTTTTAACGTTGAATTCTGTCTGGCCGTGGCGGAGTAGATATAGACGCTTCATGCTCTCCCCTTCTGTATAACTTGCTTTGCCGGCGCAGCCCTACTCGTGGGTATGGCCTACGTAGTCTTCATCGATCGTGACCTTGGCAATCGACTTGGGGTATTCCGACTCAACCCGTTGTGCCAGCGCGTGCTTTAGGTCCTCGGCACTCATTTGCAGATCCGAGGGGCGCACGCAGTCGAAAATCACATTGGTGTGCGTAGGACCCGGCACGCAGCGAAGGTCGTGAATCGAAAGGCGACTATCGATCTCCTGAGCCATTGCATTGATGCGCAGGCGCATGCTCGCCACCTTTGGATCGTCGGTCACGATGGGATCGTAGTGAAGCGTGACAATCATGCCGTCTTCGTTCCTAAACGACTGCTCGATGTTATCGAGCGTGTCGTGACTTTCCAGCGGGCTGGCCTCGGCCGCCATCTCGGCATGCGCACTTGCAAACTTCCTGCCCGGGCCGTAGTCGTGAACCATCAAATCGTGAACGCCCAAAACGCCGGGATAGCTCATGATCTTGTCTCGAATGTGCTTGACCAGCTTAGGATCGGGCGTCTGGCCCAAAAGCGGGCTCACCGTATCCTGGATGAGTTCAAAACCGCTCCAGCCAATATAGGCACCAACGGCAAGGCCGACCCAAGCGTCAAGGTTGATGCCCGTCACCTGCGAAACAATTGCGCACGCCAGTACGGCGCCCGTGGCAAGAACATCGTTCTTGGAATCCTGCGCGGTCGCATGCAGCGTCTCGGACTCAATGCGATCGCCGAGCTTTTGGTTGAGGGCCGCCATCCAAAGCTTTACGACCATCGAAAGCACTAGAACTGCCACCAGGGCAAGCGCGAACTCGACAGGTTCGGGGTGGATGACGCGCTCAACCGAGGACTTCACCAGTTCAACGCCAATCAGCAGCACGAGCGCCGCCACGACCAGACCCGAGAGATACTCGTAGCGGCCGTGGCCGTAAGGATGCTCGGGGTCGGCCGGCTTGCTCGCCAGCTTAAAGCCCAGCACGCTCACGATATTCGAGCTGGCATCGGACAGGTTGTTCATGGCATCCGCCACAATCGAAACCGATCCCGAAACCACACCAATTGCACCCTTCGCAGCACAAAGCGCAACATTGGCGACAATACACACCATGCCCGCTAACGTGCCCACACGCGCACGATCGCCCTGTGCGCGCTTAACAATCCACTCGACCATCTACATCCGCCCCCACGGTTCTACTTATATATCTATTGCTCAAACGGATTGTAGTGTAGCCACTTTGTCCCCCAGATACAAAAAAGGCCGCAACCCACACGGGCCACGGCCTTGGAATATGGCAAAGGAATCGTCCTTGTGTCGCACAGGTTTACGCGCTTGCTTCGGCCACGCTCTTCGAGGTTTCGGGTGAATCGGCTCCGTCCCCCGTCGTCTGTCCCTTCGCCTGCACCACGCCAAAGCAGTAGCTCAGCGCCGCAGACACCGCAAATGCCACACCGCCGGCAGCGCAGCACCACAGCAGGTTCGAGATGCCGCCCGTGGCAAAGCCAATGACCATAAGGACATTCGTCATGCCGATGGTATAGGCCGTAACGTGGCCCACGGCCGCAACAAGGCCTCCGACGGCGCCGCCAATGGCCATGCACGTCAGGCACCTGCCATATTTAAAGCCGCAACCGTACAGCGCCGGCTCGCTTACGCCGCCAAGA
>JAXIZX010000199.1:0-4690 GCA_036303765.1 Collinsella sp.
ATCACCGGTACCAAGGGAAAGACCACGGCCGCTTTTATGCTCCAGTCGATTATCAAAGCGGCGGGCGAGTCCTGCGGCATGATCGGCTCGGTGAGTACCGACGATGGCATCGAGTGCTATGAGAGCACCAATACTACGCCCGAGGCCCCCGAGGTCTGGCGCCATATCGCCAACTGCCGCACGTCCGGTCGCCAGTCCATGGTCATGGAGGTCTCGAGCCAGGCGCTCAAGTACCAACGCGTCGAGAATCTGCCGTTTGACGTGGCGTGCTTCCTCAACATCGGCCGCGACCACCTCTCGCCGATCGAACACCCCACGTTTGAGGATTATTTTGAGAGCAAACTCAGGATCTTTGACCAGGCAAAGACCGCCGTGGTGAATCTGGGCACCGAAGAGGCCGACCGTGTGCTGGAGGCAGCGTCGACGGCCGAGCGCTTGGTGACCGTTGGCGTCGAGCATCCCGAGGCAAGCCTGTGGGCGAGCGACGTACGCATGGTCGGCTTTAGCATCGAGTTCAACTTGCATGGCCTGTGTGCCGACGAGTCCGAGGCGGGGGAGAAGATCCTGCTGGGTATCGCGGGAGACTTTAACGTGGAGAACGCGCTGGTCGCTATCGCCGCTGCGCGCGAGATCGGCATCGGTATCGATGCCATCAAGAAGGGCCTCTCCAAACTGCGTGTGCCGGGCCGTATGGAGGTCGTGGAGTCGAAGGACGGCCGCGTGATCTGCGTTGTCGACTATGCGCACAACCAGCTTTCGTTCCGTTCGCTTTTCTCGTCGGTCAAGCGCGCGTTTCCCGCTAGCCCGGTCATCGCAGTGTTTGGTGCTGCCGGCGGCAAGGCGCAGGAGCGCCGCGAGCAGCTTCCGCGTGAGGCCGCACCGTATTCCGACCTGATGATCTTTGCCAACGAGGATCCAGCTCACGAAGACCCGATGAAGGTCTGTCGCGAGCTTGCCGAGCATGTTCCCGACGATACGCCGAACAAGATCATCCTCGACCGCGAAGCCGCCGTGCATGCGGCGTTCAAGGCGGCGCGCGAGGAGTACGTCAACCCCGATGCTCCCACCATTGTCTTGCTGCTGGCAAAGGGTGACGAGGAGCTCATGCACGTGGGCGACGAGTTCGTGCCCGTCGAGAGCGACCTTTCGCTGGCCAATCGCCTAATCGATGTTACCCAGTTTGACTAATGAACCATGATGGCGGCGGCGCCCTGAGTGCGCTGTCGCCATAAGCGTGTTCCCTCAATCAAAACATGCCGTCTAAGCCCAAACCCTTCTACGTAAACGGAGTAACCATGTCCCACAACACCCTGCCGACCGTTGCCGAGCTTTCGGGCGAGATGCGCGAGCGTTTGGCCAAGGTCAAGTACGTCTTTACCGACCTGGATGCCACGATGCTCGCACCCGGCTCGTGCGTGCTGCGCGACAACGACGGCAACCCCTCGACCAAACTCGTCGAGGCCGTCGTGGCGCTCGCTCGCGCTGGTATTCAGGTGGTTCCCACCTCGGGCCGCAACCGTACCATGATCCACGAGGACGCGCGCGTGCTCGGCCTCAACTCCTACATTGGTGAGATGGGCGGTCTGGTTATGTACGACCTCAAAGCCAACGATTGGGAGTATCTGACCGGTGACATGCCTTACGACCCCGCCTGCGGCCTCACGCCGCACCAGGTGATCGAGCAGACCGGCGTGTGCGAGAAGATCCTTGCCCGCTGGCCGCACAAGATCGAGTACCACAACGACATGTCGACCGGCTACAAATACCGTGAGGTCACCGTCGGCATGCGCGGCGATGTGCCCGACGATGAGGTTCAGGCCATCCTGGACGAGGCCGGCTGCGGTCTGATCTGGGCTTGCAACGGCCATCTGACGCATCTGTCCAAGCCGACGACGCTCGAGCTCGATCGCGTCGAGGACGGTCGCGCATTCAATATCAACCCCGCGGGCCTCAACAAAGGCGTCGCCATTGCGCGCTTCTGCGAGCACCTGGGGATCGAGCGCGAGGAGACACTCGCGCTCGGCGACTCCGAGTCCGACTTCTACATGGCCGATCACGTGGGCACGTTCTGCTTGGTCGAGAATGGCCTGACGAGCGCCGGCGCGCCCGAGTTCCTGGCTGCTTGCGAGAATGCTTTCGTTACGCGAGGCAAAATTGTCGACGGTTGGGCGGCGACGGCAGAGCTGCTGGTCGCGGCGCGTTCGTAGCGCGCCGCCGCCGCACTTGGACATGTCTTTTCGAGAGAGACTGGTGAGGTAATGTCCGATATCGAGAATCCGGCAGGCGACACGCGCCCGATTGGCGTGTTCGATTCTGGTTTGGGCGGTCTGACGGTTGCGCGCGCGATTGCGACGGCGTTGCCGCACGAGTCCGTCTACTACTTTGGCGACACCAAGCGCTGCCCCTACGGCACGCGCACCGAGGATGAGGTGCGCTCGTTTGCGCTGCAGGCGGGTCGTTGGCTTTCGAAGCACGACGTCAAGATTATGGTCATCGCCTGCAACACGGCGACTGCCGCGGCCTTGCGTTTGGGCCAGCAGGTGCTCGACGTTCCCGTGATCGGCGTGATTGCGCCGGGTGCCCGTGCAGCAATCAACAGCACGCGTACGCGTCGCGTGGGCGTGCTCGCCACCAACCTCACCATTCGCTCGGGCGCCTACACGCGCGCCATTCAGGATCTAGATGCCGGCGTCGATGTATACGGCTGTCCTGCCTCGAGCTTTGTCGAGGTTGTCGAACACGAGCTCGCCTCGGGTGCACATCTGCAGGAACAGTGGCTTGAGAACGAGGATATCTTCGATACGCCTGCCGTGCGCGCGCTGGTGGGTGCCACGGTTGAGCCGCTGCGCGACCACGGTATCGATACCGTGGTGCTCGGCTGTACGCATTTCCCGCTGTTGGTGGGACCTATCCGCCATGCGCTGGGGCCTGGGGTGCGCGTCGTGAGTTCCGCCGAGGAGACCACGCGCGAGCTGACCGATATCCTCACGCGCCGCGAGCAGCTGGCGGGCGACGCCGCCGAGCCGCAGCATCGTTTTGCCACGACGGCTGATAACATTGCCGAGTTTGCGGTGGCGGGCAGCTTTATCTTTGGTCAGCCGCTCAAGAGCATTGAGCATATCGATATCGACGAACTGAAATAGATATAGGGTCGCCGACCAAAGGCTCACGTTCACCTTTTGCCGAAAGGATTTTTCCATGGAGTATATGCAGGTCAACCGCGCCAACGGCCGCGCCGCCGATGAGCTGCGCCCCATCAAACTGACTCGCGGCGTCATGAAGCACGCCCACGGCTCGTGTTTGGCCGAGTTCGGTGACACGCGCGTGTTGTGCGCCGCCACTATCGAGGAGGGCGTGCCGGGCTGGCGAAAGGGAGCTAAGGCCGGCTGGGTGACCGCGGAATACGCCATGCTGCCGGCGTCGACCGGCAAGCGCTGCAAGCGCGAGCACGCCAACCGCAAGGGTCGCTCCATGGAGATCGAGCGCCTCATTGGCCGCAGCCTGCGTACCGTCGTCAACATGAAGGCGCTCGGCGAGTACACCGTCACCGTTGACTGCGATGTGATTCAGGCCGATGGCGGCACGCGTACAGCGAGCATCACCGGCGCCTGGGTGGCGCTGCACGACGCCCTCGCCATGTGGGTCGAGGCGGGCAAGATCGAGCGCATCCCGCTTATCGGCCAGGTGGCTGCCATCTCCATGGGCGTTGTCGACGGCAATACGCTGCTCGACCTCGATTATTCCGAGGACAGCCATGCCGAGGTCGACATGAACCTCGTCGCCACCGACACTGGTGAGATGATCGAGCTCCAGGGCACTGGCGAGCAGGCGCCCTTCGACCGCAAACGCCTCAACGCCCTGCTCGACCTGGGCGACAAGGGTGTCGCCGAGCTCATCGAGCTTCAGCGCCAAGCCATCGCCTAACCTGCCAAAAAGGGACAGGTTTATTTTGATAGGTTTTATCTGCTGAAATGCCGCGTTGAAAGGTCCGATCGCCTGAGAGGGGAGGGGTCAAGTGCCCAAACGCCCCTCACGCGGCTTGCTATAGAGACAAGGAGGCCAGTTATGGCACTTGAGAAGATCGACATCGAAACCCTCGACCCGGCGGCGACCATCGTGGTGGCAACCGGAAACGCTCATAAGCTCACCGAGATCGAGTCCATTTTGGGCAAGGTCATGCCCGAGGTGCGCTTTGTGGCGCTCGGCCAGTTGGGCGATTTTGAGGACCCCGAGGAAAACGGCACGACGTTTTTGGAGAACGCCATCATCAAGGCGCAGGCTGCGGTCGAGGAGACGGGCCTTATGGCCATTGCCGACGATTCGGGCCTGGTCGTCGACGCGCTGGACGGTGAGCCCGGTGTGTATAGCGCGCGCTATGCGGGCGTGCACGGAGACGATGCCGCCAACAACGCCAAGCTTCTCGTGAATCTGGAGGGCGTGGCCGACGAGGACCGCACTGCGCGCTTTATGAGCGTCGTCGCGCTCATCGACACGGACGGTTTGGTCACCTATGGCGAGGGCGCCTGCGAGGGCGTTATCGCGCACGAGGGCCGCGGCGATCACGGCTTTGGCTACGACCCGCTGTTCCTGCCGGTCGACACGCCGGGCAAGACCATGGCCGAGCTGACGGCGGACGAGAAGAACGCCATCAGCCATCGTTTCCACGCGCTCGAGCATCTGTCCGCCAAGC
>JAXIZX010000200.1:0-5898 GCA_036303765.1 Collinsella sp.
GATGCATACCTATAAGGGTGCCGTGATTGGCCTGGTGCTCGGCGTCATTGCCGCTACAGCGCTGTCTATGGTCGCAAACCTTACCATTGGCGTATGGTTCTGGTATGGCTCGGTCGATGTGATCGCCCCGCTCATGATTCCCGCCGTCCTGCCGTTCAACCTTATCAAGACCGTGCTTAACTCGGTGTTGACGCTGGTGGTGTATAAAGCAGTCTCCAACCTCATCACGCCTAAAAAGGACCAGGTCAAAGGCCGCGCATGATTGAGTGTCGGGGCGTTTCCTTTAGCTATGACGGTGCCGTGTCGGCACTCGACGGTGTCGATCTGAACATCGAGGACGGGGAGTTTTTCTGCATCCTCGGTGGCACTGGGTCGGGCAAGTCGACGTTTGCCCAGCATCTGAATGCACTGTTGCAGCCCGATGCGGGCACGGTACGCATCAACGGCATGGATGCGTCCGACCCCGAGCTGGTCTACGACATTCGTTCGACCGCGGGCATGGTGTTCCAGAATCCCGATGATCAGCTGGTGGCAACGCTTGTCGAAGATGACGTTGCGTTCGGTCCCGAAAACCTTGGCGTGCCATCGGCACAAATTGCGCAGCGCGTACGCGAGGCGCTGAAGGGCGTGGGCCTGGTGGGCTTTGAGCGCCACGAGACCCATGCGCTTTCGGGTGGCCAAAAGCAACGCGTGGCGCTTGCCGGCGTGCTTGCCATGGAACCGCGCGTTCTCATTTTGGACGAGGCTTCCTCGATGCTCGATCCGCGTGGACGTAAGGGCCTCATGAAGGCTTGCCGCGCGTTGCACGCTCGCGGTATGACCATCGTGATGATTACGCACTTTATGGAAGAAGCCGCCGAGGCCGATCGTGTCGCGGTGTTTCGGGCGGGGTACGTTGCCATGCTCGGTACGCCCGAGGAAATTTTGACGCGGGCGGATGAGCTTGCGCAGCTCAACCTGGATATGCCGGAGTCGTGTCGTCTGGGCATGGCGCTTCGTACGAAGGGCGTGCCTGTTCATGCGCAGGTGCGCGAGGTGGATATGGTCGCTGAGATTGCGCAGGCTTATGCCGAGCGAAGTGGGGCAGACACCGCGGGACAGTCTTCCGCATCCCAGTTGGAAATCGCTGACGGCACTGTTCCGGTAGACAACGAGGACAACGCGTCGGAGCCCGTCATCGAACTATCCCATGTTTCGTACAGTTATTCGCTCAGTCCGCGCGAGCGCCACCGCTGGCACAAGCGCTCGGCCACTGCGGGCAAATCGAACAAACAAGCCCTTTGGGGAAACGACCCCAGCAGCCCGTGGGCGCTGCGCGATGTATCGCTGACGGTGCGTCGCGGCGAGTTCCTGGGCTTGGCAGGTCATACCGGTTCGGGTAAGTCGACGCTGGTCCAGCATCTCAACGGTTTGATTCGCCCCCAGGAGGGATCCGTTCGCGCGCTGGAGCTCGATCTATCAAACAAGAAAGACGCCGCCGCGGTTAAGGCCAAGGTCGGCGTGGTGTTTCAATATCCCGAGCGTCAGCTGTTTGCCGAAACCGTGGCACAGGACGTGGCGTTTGGTCCGCACAACCTTGGCTTGCCGCAAGATGAAGTCGACCGTCGTGTCGAGTCGTCGCTCTCGCGCGTGGGCCTCGACCTTTCCACGGTCGGCGACAAGAGTCCCTTTGAGCTTTCGGGCGGTCAGCAACGGCGTGTGGCATTCGCCGGCGTGCTCGCTATGGAGCCCGAAGTCCTGGTGCTCGATGAACCCATGGCGGGGCTCGACCCGGCTGCGCGCAGGGATTTCTTAGGGCTCATCGATCGACTCCATCGCGAGGGCCTGACCGTTGTCATGGTTTCGCACAGCATGGATGACCTGGCCAATTGCTGCGACCGTATCGTCGTAATGAACGAAGGTGCGGTGTTTGCCGAGGGAACCCCCGCGCAGGTGTTTGCGCATGCCGATGAGCTCAAGTCGATCGGCTTGGGCGTTCCCGCCGCCCAGCGTATGGCGCTGGCGCTTACGGAGGCGGGCGTGCCGCTGCGTCGCGGCGGGCTCTATACGGTTGAGTCGCTGGCAGACGAGTTGGTGGACCTGCTAATCGGTCGCTCGGGCGGTTCTTCTAACGTCTCGGACATTGCTAAATCCAAGACGGTCGCGCGAGAGGAGGGCTGCTGATGGAGGCGTTTTCGTTTGGCAGCTACTATCCCGGCGATAGTGCAATCCACCGCCTGGACCCGCGAACCAAGTTGCTCTTGGGCTTTGTGTTTCTGATCACGACGCTCACGGTCAGTGGCTTCCGCGGACTGGCCCCGGTCGCAATTTTCGTTGTGCTGACCTATGCCGTGTCTCGGGTGCCGGTTCGTCGCGTTCTGTCGTCGATGGCGCCGCTGCTGGCAATCGTCGTCGTGGTCGCGGTGCTCAACTTGTTTACCGATCAGAGTGGGCGCATCCTGTGGCAGCTCGGCTTTCTGCAGATAAGCGAGGGCTCACTGCGTTCTGCCGCCTTTATGGCGTGTCGCCTGACGTTGATGATGGCCGGTATGAGCGCCATTACACTCACCACGCCGACGCTCGACCTCACCGCGGGCTTTGAGCGCCTGCTCGCGCCGCTTGCGCGTGTGGGACTTCCTGCGCACGAGCTCGGCATGATCATGGGTATCGCGCTACGCTTTATGCCGCAGTTTGCCACTGAGATGAAGCAGACGGCCGATGCACAGGCAAGCCGCGGTGCGCGCGTGACGGGCGGTCCGCTCGGTGGCGTACGCATGCTCGGCAGTGTGGCGATCCCGCTGTTCACCGGCGTGTTCCGCCATGCCGAGACGCTGTCTGCTGCCATGGATGCACGCTGCTATCATGGCGAGCAGGGCCGCACGCGCCTGCATGCGCTTACGTTTGGCCGCGGCGATGCGTTGGCGGCGGTGGTGACGGCGTTGCTGCTCATCTGCGTCATCGTCATCAACCTTCAACTTGTTTAGGCGCGATTCGAGCGCAAGAAAGGGGTCCCTATGACCGACAACGACCGCACGGCTCAGCTTGAGCGCGCCTGTTCGTATCTCAGGCGCATTCCGGCGTGGTATCTGGCCACGACCGATGTGGCCGACGGACATCAGCCCCGCGTGAGACCGTTTTCGTTTGCCATGGTCGATGACGGTAAGTTGTGGTTTTGCACATCGCGCGACAAGGATGTGTGGGCGGAGCTGAGTGCGAATCCCAAGTTTGAGCTCTCGGGCTGGAAGCCGGGGGAATGTTGGATCGTATTGACCGGCGAAGCCGCACTTGAGGACGACGCAGTTGCGAGCGACAAGGTGCGTCAAGCGGGCTTTAAGCACATGGTGGGCATTGGCGAGGAACACGAGAGTGCCAACGACGGCCGCCTTGCTTTCTTTTCGGTCCGCAATATTGCCGCGCGCTTCTGTGATATCGACGGCAGCGAGGAGCGCCTGGAGCTCTAGCTCGCACAAACCAGGTTCCCAAACTAACTAGTACAGGAGGAAACGTGGACGGATTGAATACGGTGTTGGAGTATCTGACGTCGGTGCCGGCATGGTATTTGGCGACGAGCGTTGACGGACAGCCTCATGTGCGTCCGTTTTCGTTTGCGCAGATCCAGGATGGCAAGCTGTGGTTTGTAACAGCGCGCACCAAAGATGTGTGGCAAGAGCTGCTGCAAAACCAGCGCTTTGAGGCCACGAGTTGGTGGCCGGGCCATGGCTGGCTCATCTTGCGCGGGCGTGCCGGCTTGGATGACCGGGCTTTAGACGAAATGCGCGAAGCCGGGTGGAAGCATCTAGAGCACCTGGGCGAGCACTATGAGGGGCCTAACGACCCCACGCTCGTCTTCTTTAGCGTCGAGGATCCCGAGGCTTTTATCTGCAATCACGACGAATGGGTGCCGGTCGAGCTCTAGCCAGCTGGCTCATCCTAACAACTTGGTTTTCGCATGGGCGGGCCCCGTATTGCCCGGCGCCGTTAGGAGCGCCGGTCAATACGGGCCCGCTCCATTTGTCAATTCCTTCAAGCGAATGTGTCGGGAATGTTTCAATGCATGAATATGCAAGCCATTTACGTGTTCATGCATCTTTTGGTGCTAAAGTTTCAACCCACTTCATAACGACCACTGCGAAATGCGCATCGGTGCATAAATCGCAGACAAGGAGTCTGATATGTCTTTAAAGGTTGGAATCGTCGGCGCGGCTGGATATGCCGGAGCCGAGCTCATTCGCCTCGTGCTCGGCCATCCCGAGTTTGAACTTGTCGCCATTACGTCCAACGCCGATGCTGGCCAGCCGCTGTCTTCGGTCTATCCGAGCTTTGCCGGCGTGAGCGATCTGCTTTTTACCACGCACGACGCCCCCGAGCTCAAGAGCTGCGATGCGGTTTTTCTTGCCGTGCCGCACACGGCTGCCATGGCACAGGTGCCCGCGCTCCTTGCCGCAGGCGTTTCCTGCTTCGATTTGTCTGCCGACTACCGTCTGAGCGATCCGGCCGTGTTCGAGGCGTGGTATGCCGCCGCGCATACGAGCCCCGAGCTGCTCAGGACGCGTGCTTTCGGCCTCCCCGAGCTGTTCTGCCAGGACTTGGAGACCGCTGCTTCCAGCCATGCTGCTGGCAGGCCCGTGTTGGTCGCCTGCGCCGGCTGCTATCCCACCGCAACGAGCCTTGCTGCCGCTCCTGCCGTGCGTGCGGGCTGGGTGGCCGAGAACGGTCCCGTGATTGTCGATGCCATCAGCGGTGTGACGGGTGCCGGCAAGTCCTGCAACGCTCGTACGCATTTTTGCAGCGCCGACGAGAATTTGGAGGCCTACGGCGTGGGCAAGCATCGTCACACGCCCGAAATCGAGCAAATCCTTGGTCTAACAGATCGCGTCGTCTTTACCCCGCACCTGGCACCCCTCAAGCGCGGTCTACTCTCTACGGTAACGATGCCGCTTGCGCCGCAGGCTATCGATACCTTGATCCTTGAGGACGTTGTCGACTATTACAAGCAGTTCTACGCTGGACGCACCTTTGTGCGCGTGCTCGATGCCGGCCAGCAGCCCAAGACGGCTTCGGTCGTCGGCACCAACGCCGCCCAGATTGGCCTCGCGCTCAACAAGCGCGCGGGCGTGCTGGTGGCGACGGGCGCCATCGACAATTTGTGCAAGGGCGCTGCGGGCCAAGCAGTCCAGTGCGCCAATATCGTCTTTGGCTTTGACGAGCGACGAGGCTTGCCCACAGTGGCGTGCCCGGTGTAGCACATTCGATTGTTAACGATTTGGTAGTCGGGCATCGAGTGGGGCGCCACTTTTAAGCTGGTCTCATGATTGCGACTGGCATGGCGCACCAACCGATGTCCGTTTTTTGTTTGACATAAGGAGTCATAAAGACGATGAATACCGACCTGATTGATATCAAGATTCGCGCCGTCGAGGGTGGCGTTACGGCAGCGGCCGGCTTTAAGGCCGCAGGCATCCATGCGGGATTCCGGAAGAATCCCGAGCGCTTAGACTATGCGCTCGTCATGCCCGATAAACCCTGTCCCGGCGCCGGCGTGTTTACGACCAACCGCTTTTGCGCGGCGCCCGTGCAGGTGAGCCGTGCCAACCTGGGCGGTGCGGACAAGGGCTACGGTATCATCGCCGGTGTTTCGGTCAACTCTGGCAACGCGAACGCCGCCACGGGCGAGACCGGCCTTGCCTGCGCGCGCGAGACCTGCAACATCGCATCGCAGGTTATCGGCTGCGAACCCCAGCAGATCCTGGTTGCCTCCACGGGTGTGATTGGCCAGATTCTGCCGATCGACACGTTTGAGACAGCCATTCCTGCTGCCTACGAGGCGCTCTCCGCCCACGGTGGCGCCGATGCCGCTCGCGCCATCATGACGACCGACACGCACTCCAAGGAGTACGCCGTGTCCTACGTCAGTGAGGC
>JAXIZX010000201.1:0-4167 GCA_036303765.1 Collinsella sp.
GGGTCGCCCAGCTCGGCCTCGACCTCGGCGACCTTCTTGGTGGCGTTGGCGTGGCCGTCGCCCTCAAAGGCGATAACGCGACGGGTCTGACGATCGAACACACCGCGGAAGTTGCGGCCGCTGCCGATCGGCCAGTTCATGGGATACGTATTGATACCCAGGACGTTCTCGATCTCTTCCATGAGCTCAAACGGATCGCGAGCCTCGTGGTCGAGCTTGTTCACAAAGGTGAAGATGGGAATGTGACGCAGCGTACAGACCTTAAAGAGCTTTTTGGTCTGGGCCTCGACGCCCTTGGCGCCGTCGATGACCATGACAGCGGCGTCGGCGGCCATAAGGGTACGGTAGGTATCCTCCGAGAAGTCCTGGTGGCCGGGGGTATCGAGGATGTTGACGCAGGCGCCGTTGTAGGTGAACTGCAGCACCGAGGAGGTAACGGAAATACCGCGCTCCTTCTCGATGTCCATCCAGTCTGAGACGGCATGCTTGGCCGAGCTCTTGCCCTTGACCGAGCCGGCAGTCTGGATGCTGCCGGTATAGAGCAGCAGCTTCTCGGTAAGTGTGGTCTTACCGGCGTCCGGGTGGCTGATGATCGCGAATGTGCGGCGCGACGAGATTTCATCCGACAGGCTTGCCATGCGGATCCTTTCTTGCATTGAGTGCATTACGTCGTTGTAACCGTACTATTGTAGCCGCGAAATCCCGCTCTAGGGCGCCTATCAGGACAAATTCATCAGTTAGGGCCTAGGGTAGCCGGGCCAATCGGTATTTGCCTCTTGCAGAACTGTGCATAGTGTATATATACTGTGCTTACCGGTTATATACACGTGTAGCCCATCAGCTAAGGAGCCGCTGTGGACATCATCCTATCCAATTCGAGCGATAAGCCCATCTACGAGCAGATAACCTCGCAGGTCAAAGCTCAGATTTTATCGGGCACGCTCGCTGCGGGAGCCAAACTCCCCAGCATCCGTGCACTCGCGAGCGATCTTGGCGTGAGCGTCATCACCACCAAGCGCGCCTACGCCGACCTGGAGCAGCTCGGGTTTATCTGCACCGTGCAGGGCAAGGGCTGTTTTGTCGCCGAGGGCAACCAGGAGCTCTTGCGCGAAAACCAGCTTTGCCATATCGAAGAGCTGCTTGCGAAAGCGGCAAGCCAAGCCGAAACCCTGGGCGTCACGCGCGACAAGCTGCACGAAATGCTCGACCTTGTAGCCCCCGAAACCATGCAGTAGCCATCTGCAAGAAAGGCTATACCATGCAAAACTTGCTAGAACTCAAAGGCATCTCACGCCGTATGAGCGACCGTTTTTCGCTGCGTGATGTCACGCTCGCTGTGGAGCCCGGCCAGATCGTCGGCTTTGTGGGTGCCAACGGTGCCGGCAAAACAACGACGATTCGAGCCGCGCTTGGGCTTATCAAACTCGATGCCGGCGAGGTGCACCTGTTTGGGCAGCGCTGTGGCGCCGACGCACCCGGTGAAGCGCAGCGCTGCTTGCGCACCCGTGTCGGTCTCGTGCTGGACACGTGTCCTTTCCCTTCCACACTCAAGGTGGGCCAGATTGAGTCGCTCGTAGGCCCGGCGTACCCCACGTGGGACCGCGAAACGTTCGCCGGATTCATCAACCGATTTGGCCTCGATCCCAAGACAAAGGTCAAGGACCTCTCCCGCGGCATGGGTATGAAGCTGCAGCTCGCCTGCGCGCTCAGCCACAATGCCAAGCTGCTCGTTTTGGACGAAGCCACCGCGGGCCTCGATCCCATGGCACGCGAGGAACTGCTCGATGAGATGCTCGCCTTTGTCGCCGACGGCCAGCGCAGCGTGCTGCTCTCGAGCCACATTACGTCTGATCTCGATCGTGCTGTCGACCGCGTCATCTGCATCGATAACGGCTCGATTGTGTTTGACCTGCCGCGCGAGGAAATTACCGACCGCGCCGGCATCGCCCACTGCACTCAGGCACAGGCCGCCGAGCTTATGGCTTGCGTCGAAGGCGCCCGCGCCGCCCACCACGCCTATAGCGTGGACGTGCTCGTGCCCAACCGTCGCGAAACGCTCGAGGCCTTTCCCGAGATTCCCTGCGATCGGGCAACCATTGATGACTATCTGCGCCTCATGCTGAAAGGGGCTTTGAAATGAAACGCGCCATTATGTCCGAGCTTGCCATCGTTCGCACGCTCGTCCCGAGCATCGCAGGTGTCGGCCTGTTCATCTTCGTCGTGCTAACCCTTGCCAACGCATCGGACGGCGATTCCGGTATGAGCGCCGGCGCCTGCGCGGTCAGCGCCATGTCGCCCATCATAATCATGAACTCACTGGCTGGCTACGATAACCAAAACGGCTGGGAGCGCTATCGGGCAACGCTGCCGTTCTCGCGCAAAGACATCATCTGCGCACGCTACCTGTGCATTATTGCTTTCTCGGCCGTCATGGCATGCGCAGCCGTGCTTTTGAACATCATCGCCCTTCCGTTCTTCAACAGCGCGGGCGTGGCCTCGACAGGACAAACCATCTTTGAGATCGCAATTGCCTCGGCAGCATCGATGCTCATCTCCCTCATGATGGTGTTCTTGGCACAGCCGCTGTTCTTCCGATTTGGACACATGGAGGCACTGCGCCTATCCGTTGGCCTGTTTGCCCTACTCGGATGCCTTACCATGGCAGCGCTGAGCTCCTCCAACCCCATCAGCAACTGGCTTATGTCGATTGCCGGGGCGAATCCCGATCCTGCCGTCCTTGGCTGTCTGTGTGCAGGAATTGCCGTACTGGCGCTCGCACTATGCGCAATCAGCTGCACCGTCAGCACCAAGGTTTATCGAGTACGCGATCTGTAGCCACACGAGTCTCAATCCGCGAAGGACGCGATCGCCCCCCTCCCCGCAAATCCGTGGCAAAGGGCATGTCCCCGGCGTGCGCCACTGTACTACTTGCGCAGCGGCTTGGGCAGTGGAATGCCGGCGGCGATGACGGCCGCGATGATCATGCAGACGATACCCTTGAGTGGGAAGCACATGAGCAGCAGGCCCACGACCATGACCGGCTGACGCATGACCGCACCCATCGTCGATGCCGTGCAGACGGCGACGCAAAAGACCGGATCTGCGCCGGTGAGGATGGCAAGGCCATAGCCCAGGCTTACGCCCGAGAAGATAACCGGGAAGAAGTGACCGCCGCGCCAGCCCAAGTTGATAAGAGCGGGGGTCAGCATGGCCTTGACCAGACCGGTCAAAATAAGCACGCCAGCGGGAATGGTCAGATAGGTTTCCATGAGCACGTCGGCCTGGGTCTCGCCGGCAAACATGGTATAGGGCAGAACCGTGCCACAGATGGCGAGTGCCAAACCGGCCAGCATGGCCTTGACGACAGGACGCTCCCCTATTGCATGGGACAGTGCCTCGCTTGCATGCTCAGAGACAAAGTACAGCCAGCCGCAGACGGTGCCGATCAACGACAGAGGGACGAGCCAGGTAAGCTCTAGGTTGCCCACCTCGGCGGACTCGAACCTGGGCATGCCCATGCCGCCGCCCACAAGCTGTCCAAGCAGCAGGTAGGTGCCCAGACCGCCGGCAATCGCAATACCGTAGACCACCGTCTTTTGCGCCTTGGGCAGCTTGATGGTGATCTCGCCGGACGCGGACTCATCGTCGGCGTCTTCACCCTGGCCGTCGGTGCTACCGGCAAGCGGCGCCACAAAGCCAAAGACGGGCGCGGTAAAGAGTGCCGTCAGGGCAGCCTGGGTGCCCAGCAGCGTGAGCTCCCTAAACTCGGCGCCAAAGCGACGCATGCGATCGCCGACCCAGCTGCACAGACCCGCGATGACGCCGGTCAGGCCGGCCTCCGGTCCAATGCTGCCGCCAAACAGCAACGGCAGCAATGCCGCGAGCGAAAGCTTGCCCAGGTTGTCGTACGGGTAGCGCCCGTCTTGCTTAACCTTAGCCATCACCTGGTTGAGGTCATCGGTCTTGGTGCCTGTCATCTTTTCGTACAGACCGATTAACAGGCCGCCCAGCAGACAGACAAAAAACGGGTACGGCAAAAAGCCAAACGGGCCGCTGGCAAGCTCGGGCGAAGCGACGCCCAGTGCGTGCGGAATCTCGGTCCATAGATAGTCGATACCGTGCTCCATCGCAAAAAAGAACAGCCAGACCGCGGCGCCTGCGAACGTA